>CALXCB010000039.1 GCA_944386695.1 uncultured Clostridia bacterium
CTTACTGCTATTATTGCTATAATTATAAACGCAATTATCCCTGCAACTACCATTGTCGCACTTAAATTTAGGTTTAAGACTTTTAATTTTCTACTACTTTCCCTTTTTAACTTACGGCTCTCTCTCTCTCTCTCTCTCTCTTAGAGTATCAACGTTTTTACGGTTTAGCTTTTTATTATTCTTTTGCATGGTGCCCTCCTATATTACAAAAAAATTTTTATTACAAACTCTGTTTTTTCAGGTTTTTACAATCTAGTTTCATATGATATAATCATATTTTATTTATATAGTTTTATTATACATTACCTACTTTCGTTTTTCAATAGATTTGCTGAATTTGTAATAATTGTAATAAACTTGTAATATTTTTGTAATAAAAGAGTCAACTAAAAGAAAACGTGTACAATTGCATTGTTTTTTATTTATAAAATATTTACAATTTCTTTTGCTGTTGTTTCTATCTTTTCTCCTGTTAAACTATTTTCTAATTCTAAGATTTCACCTTCTTGTTTATCTCCAATTACAACCATGTAAGGAGTTCCTAGTATTTTAACATCTTTTATTTTAGCACCTAAAGTTATATTTTTTCTATCATCTAAAATTACATTTATTCCATTTGAAGTTAGAGTATTATATAACTCTTCTGCTAATTTTTTCTTTTCTTCATTTTCTTGTTTTACAACAATTTGCAATTTATATGGTGCAACTGATTTAGGTAATACAAAACCACATGCTTCACCTTTTTTGTCTTTTACTACACATTGTTCATATAAAGCTGCTACTGTTCTACTTACACCTATTCCATAGCACCCCATATAATAATAAGCTTCTTTTCCATCTTGATTTATATATTTTCCATTCATCATTTCAGAATATCTTGTTCCTAATTGGAAAATATGTCCTAATTCCATTGTTCTTATTTCTTTAAGATTAGATATGTCTTCTATTCCATATTCATTTTTTAAATATTCTTTATAGTCTTTTCTTTCTAATATTTCTGTATTTAATCCTATACCTGTACTTTCATCATATAAAATTTTATCTTCTCCTTGACTTGAAATTAGCATAAATTCTTCTGATCTTTTTCCTCCCATTGCTCCATTATCTGCAACAATTGGAATTACTTTTAAACCTATTTTTTCAAATATCTCTAAAAATGCTGATCTTACATTTTTATATGATTTTGCCATTTCTTCTTCATTAATATCAAAACTATATGCATCAAGCATTGGAAATGCTTTTCCTCTTAGTAAATATCCTCTTGTTCTTATTTCATTTCTATATTTTTCACCTATTTGGTAATATGTTACTGGTAAGTTTTTATAAGATTTTAATTTCTCCCTTGCAAATTCTAACATTGCTTCTTCTCCTGTTGGAGCTAAGCAAAATGTTCCCTTATTTGACTCTGTTATTAGCATTGTTCCATCATTTACATAATTGTCATATCTTCCCGAATTTTTCCAAATCGTGTCTGGTTGCAATGTTGGAAGCAATACTTCGATACAGCCATATTTATTTAATGTTTCTGTAATAATTTTTTCTATATTTCTTTTAACTAAAAGTGGAATTGTATTATACCCAAATAATCCTGCACTATATTGTACTAGTTGACCTGTTTGTAAAAGTATACTTTGACCTGGATACATTTCATCTAAATTATTTAATTTGGTACTTCCCATTCCTGTTTGTGATAATTTCATTTTTATTTCTCCTTACTTTCATTTTTTTCTATAATTTCATCAATTATAATTTGTTTATTTTCATCTAATTTGTATCTCGGTAGCTCTGGTAAGTTTTTTAATGTTTTATATCCAAATAATTTCAAAAATTCATTTGTTGTCTTATAAGACATTGGCTTTCCTGGCAAATCGGATTTTCCCGCTTCTTCTATTAAACCATATTCTAATAGCTTATACATAGTTCCATCAACATTTACTCCGACGTACAGCTTCGATTTCCGCTCTTGAAATTCTTGGATTATATGCTATTATCGCAAGTGTTTCCAGTGCTGCATTAGATAGCTTTGGCTTGTTTCTTTTATCTATAACTCTATATATATAGTCATAGTATTCTTTTCGAGTTGCAAGCTGGAAACTATCTTCAACTTCTACAATTTCGATTCCTCTATTTTTATTTTGATATTCTAGATTCATTTCTTTTACAATTTGTCTTACTTCATCTTTAGATTGTTCTAATACTAAACACAATTCATCTATCGTTACTTCTCTACCAGCTGCGAAAAGAATTGCCTCTATTATTCCCTTTTTACTATCTAATTCCATGTTTATTATCATTCCTTTTTATTAGGTTTTAATGTCTCCTATTTCCGTCTATAAAATTCATGCTCAAATTCTTCTGCATATTGCATATCTTCACCTATTTGTTTTATTACTTCTTCATCATCCATTCCTTTATTGTGGTATTCTTCAACTTTTTCTTCTATATCATTTCTATTATAATGTTCTCCGCAAATCTTCATATCTACTAAAACATTTGTCAACTAATTCTTGAGTATGATCTTCCCTTACATTTGCTACTTCGTTTGCATCTCTTTCTATCAATTCTTCTTTCTTTTTTTCTTCTTTAGCTGTAAGTGGTTCAGGTTCATTTATTGGATCTAATTTGTATTCTAATGTATTTTGAATTCTTTCTTCACTTTCATAATATTTTGAGTTATCTCTTTCTACTTGTACAAATGATATTTCTTTTGTATTTCCAGCAATCGGTCTTTCACTTCTTTCCATATATTCTTTGTTTTGATCAACTCCTAAAAACCAATTTTCTCCTACACTAAATTTGTCTCCTATATCTGGAATTTGATATAAAGATGTCCTTGTGGCATCAACATTTGAATCTGGTCTTTCAACCTCTTCCCCATCATTATATCTCATATTACTTCTTTCATCTTCAGCTCTTCTTGGGTCATTTTTAGCTCCTATATCTTTTGGTTGTAAAATTTGTTCATCAAGTTCAATTATGTCACCTTTACTATTGCTTATAACAAAAGTATCTTCAGCTTTCCTTGGCTTACCGTCTTTTGCTTCTAATTCACTTGAAGGAACTATTGTTAAGTATCCATCTCTAAATTCTCTTTCACTAATACCATCTGGCAGTCTTCCTTCTAATTTATCTTCTATTTGCAATATTTCCCACAAATAATATCCATTTATAACTTGATCTAATTCGATTAATGGCTTATCATCAATATTGATTTCATTTGCTAAATTTGGTAATTTAGGTCTTTCTTCATTATTTTCTGTTTTTACATTTTCTTCATTTTGATTTTTTTCTTCTTCTTTTTCTTTTTCTTCATGTTCCTTATCTGCCAAATCTCTTCCTTCTCCAGCTTTTGAAGTATCACTACTAGATGAACTACTTGCAGGACTTTTTGTTCTTTCTATTCCTAATTCTAATTGCCTATTTATTCTTTCTTCTTCCAATTCTATATCTTGAGCAATTTGTAATTTTTCTGTTTCTTGATCTTTCCATGCTATAAGTCTTCCTTTTTCATCATATATAATACTAACTGGCTCTCCATCATGTGTTTCACTAATTAGAAAAAGTCGACTTACTCTTTTTTCTCCAGTTTCTTTTATTTTATAATTAAATAACCCTAATTCTCTACATTCCTCTTTATTTACCACTATTTCTGTGTATGGATCTTTTTTTGCTTCTTCTTCTCTTAAATTAATTAAAAGATATAATATTTGTTCATTTGAAATATTCCTTTCTCTTGCCATAATAAACACCTCCTATATACTTTCTGCAATTAAGTCATAATTACTTACTTCTACTATTTTACATTTTATAAACTGATTAATTGCATTTTCATTTTTTTCAGTTCTTTTTATGTATACAATTCCGTCTTCTTCTGGCACATCTCTTGACGTTCTTCCAATTAAATATCTTCCATCAAATGATTTATTTTCTACCAAAACTGTTATATTTTTTCCTATGTTTTTTTCTAATTTTTCTTTAGATATATCTTTTTGTAAATTCATTATTTTTCGTTCTCTTGCTTCTTTTGTTTTGTAATGGATTTGGTTTGGCATAACAGCTGCTGGCGTATTTTCTTCTTTAGAATATTTGAAAACTCCTAATTTGTCAAATTTTGTTTTTTTAACAAATTCATATAATTCTTCAAAGTTTTCTTGTGTTTCTCCTGGAAATCCTACAATTAAGCTTGTTCTTAATGTAACATCTGGTATTTCTGTTCTAATTTGCTTTATCAGTTTTTCTATTTCTTGTTTTGTGGTTTTTCTATTCATCTTTTTTAATATTTCGTTTGAAATATGTTGTATTGGTATATCAAAATATTTACAAATTTTGTTATTTTCTTTTACTGTTTTTATTAATTCTTGTTTTATTCCTTCTGGATAGCTATATAAAAATCTTATCCATTTTATTCCATCTATTTCACTTATTTTTTGTAGTAATTCTGGTAACATCATTTTACCATATATATCTATTCCATACTTTGTAGTATCTTGTGCTATTACTATAATCTCTTTTATACCTTTTTTGGCAATCATTTCAGCTTCTTTTATTATATCTTCCATCGGTCTACTTACAAATAGGCCTCTAATATAAGGTATAGCACAATAAGTGCACATATTGCTACAACCTTCACCAATTTTTAAATATGCATAATTTTCCCCTGTTGAAATAGTTCTTTCTAAATATTCTTGTTGTTTAAACATAGGGAGTTTTTTTACCTTACATTTTTCTTTAATTTTTTTCGAATGTACATTTTTGTCTATATTCTTTTTTTGTATCAACTCTTCTATTTTTTCCCATAGCTTATCGTAATTTTCTATCTTTAAAAATAAATCTACTTCTGGAAATAATTTTATTAAGTCATCATAATATCTTTGTACTAAACATCCTATAACTATTAAATACTTGCATCTTTTATTTTTGTATTCTGCCATTTCTAATATTGTATTTATTGCTTCTTCTTTTGCTGCTTCAATAAATCCACAAGTATTTACAACAATTATATCTGCTTCTTTTGGATCATTTACTATATTAAATTTATGATTTTTAAACTTGCCTATTATAACTTCGGTATCTATTAAATTCTTACTACAACCTAGTGATACAAATCCTACATTCATTTCTTATTTCTTGCCTCCATTTTTCATTGGGGTCGTTTCCTTTTGCAAAAGGGTCGGTTCTTTTTGCGAAAGGGTCGGTGCCTTTTGCGAAAGGGTCGGTTCCTTTTGCGAAATTATTCGTCTTTTATATAATATTTTGTTCCTAACATTTTATCTGGTAAATACTGCTGCTCCACATAGTTCCCTGGAAAATCATGTGGATATAAATAACCTTGATGATAACCTAATTTTTCCATTTGCTTTATTGGTGCATTTCTTAAGTGCATTGGAACTTCACCTGTATCTTTTGTTGATACATCTTCTAATGCCTTATTTATTGCTAAATAAGATGCATTTGACTTTTTAGATGTTGCAACATATACTGCGGCTTCTGCTAAAATTATTCTTGCCTCTGGCATACCAACCATATTTACTGCTTGCATAGCTGCATTTGCTACAACTAACGCATTTGGATTTGCCATTCCTACATCTTCTGAAGCTGCAATTACAATTCTTCTTGCTAAAAACATTGGATCTTCTCCTGCATGTATTGCTCTTGCTAAATAAAATATAGCTGCATCTGGGTCTGATCCTCTCATTGATTTTATAAAAGCACTTATATTATCATAATGTGAATCGCCATTTTTATCAAATACTGCCTTTTTCTCTTGAATACAATTTTTTAATACTTCGTCTGTAATATTAATTACGCCGTCAGAATCCATTTCTGTTGTAAGTACTGCTATCTCTAAAGAATTTAAGGCTGTCCTTACATCCCCATTTGAAATTGTAGTTAATTTTTTTAAAGTTTCATCTTTTATATTTATATTATATTCTCCAAGTCCTTCTGGTTTTTCTAAGGCCATTTTTAAGACTTTATAAATATCTTCTTCACTTAATGGCTCTAATTTTACTACCATAGAACGTGAAATTAAAGCTTTATTAACTTCAAAATAAGGATTTTCTGTTGTTGCACCAATTAAAATTATTGTTCCGTTTTCAACATATGGAAGTAATGCATCTTGTTGAAGTTTATTAAATCTATGTATCTCATCTATGAAAAGAATTGCTTTTCCTGTTGGATTAAGCATAAAATTCTTAGTTTCTTCTATCACTGCTTTAATATCCGCAACTCCTGCAGTTACAGCATTTATTTTATAAAATCTATATTTCGTAGTTTCACTTATTACTTTAGCTAAAGATGTTTTCCCACACCCAGGAGGTCCAAACAAAATTAAACTAGAAAGTCTATCTGCTTTTATAGTTCTATATAAAATTTTATCTTTATCTAGAATATGTTTTTGTCCAACATATTCATCTAAAGTTTTTGGTCTAACTCTGTAAGCTAGTGGCTCATTGCTATTCATATGTATTCGCCTCCTATGTTTACATAACATTTTTCATTGGGGTCGTTTCTTTTTGCGAAAGGGTCTGTCCCCAATGAGAAAAAATTATTTAATTAGCATCGCATCTCCAAAACTAAAGAAACGATATTTTTCTTTTACTGCTTGGTTATATGCTTTTAATATAAATTCTCTATCTGCTAGTGCTGAAACTAACATTAATAACGTTGATTTTGGTAAATGAAAGTTTGTTATTAGTGCATCTATACATTTAAATTTATATCCTGGATAAATGTAAATTCCTGTATCTGATTCTTGAGGTTTTACTAATCCTGTTTCAGGATCTGCTATTGTCTCTAGCACTCTACAAGATGTTGTTCCAACTGCTATTACTCTCTTACCATTTTTCTTTGTTTCATTTATTTTTTCTGCATCTTCTTGTTTTATATAAAAATGTTCAGTGTGCATTTTGTGTTCTTCTATATTTTCTTCTTTTACTGGTCTAAAAGTCCCTATTCCAACATGTAAAGTTACATTTGCTATTTTTACTCCTTTTTCTTCTATTTGTTTCAATAACTCAGGTGTAAAATGTAATCCTGCTGTTGGTGCTGCAGCTGAACCTTCATATTTGGCATATACTGTTTGATATCTATCTTTTTCTTTTAGGCTTTCATGTATATATGGCGGAAGTGGCATTAAACCAATCTGATCTAATATTTCATTAAAAATCCCTTCATAATAAAATTTTACTTTTCTTGTTCCACCTTCCATTATATCTAAAATTTCAGCTTCTAAAAGGCCTTCTCCAAATATTACTTTTGTACCAGGTTTCAGCTTATTTCCTGGTCTTACTATACTTTCCCAAATATCACCTTCTATTCTTCTTAATAATACAAATTCCACATTCGCTCCAGTCTCTTTCTTTCCATATAATCTTGCTGGAATTACTTTTGTATTATTTCTAACTAAACAATCCCCTGGCTCTAAGTAATTTATTATATTTTTAAAAACTTCATGGTTAATAGATCTACCATTTCTATCCAATACCATTAATCTTGATTCGTCTCTTTTCTTTATTGGTACTTGTGCTATTAGTTCTTCTGGTAAATAGTAGTCAAATTCTTCTAATTTCATTTCTAAGTGCAATATTCCTTTCTTTTTTTATATTTCATTGAATAGATATATTTTACTACAAATCCAGACTATTGTCAAAGTTTTGACATTTTTCATTGGGGTCGTTTCTTTTCGCAAAAGGGTCGGTTCCTTTTGCAAAAGGAACCGACCCTTTTGCGAAAAGAAACGACCCCAATGAAAAATAATTATCCTGTTTTACTCATTATTTCTTTTTTCATTTTCTTTATAATCTTCTTTTCCAATCTTGAAATATAACTCTGCGATATTCCGAAGCTTATCTGCTACTTCCTTTTGTGTTTTCTCTTCCTCACCATTTTTTAAGCCAAACCTCATTTCCATAATATCTTTCTCCCTAGCGTTTAATTTGCTCATTGAAGCTCTTAACAAACTTTTATCTACTTCATCTTCTATACTTCTTGATGTAACATCATTCTCAGTTCCTAGTATATCTGAAAGCAATAATTCATTTCCATCAGCATCTTTATTTAGTGGTTCATCAAGAGATACTTCGCCTTTTAATTTATTTGTTCTTCTTAAATACATAAGTATCTCATTTTCTATACATCTTGATGCATATGTGGCTAATTTTATATTTTTATCAGCCTTAAAGGTATTAACCCCTTTAGCTAATCCTATTGTTCCTATTGATATTAAATCTTCTATCCCGATACCGGTATTTTCAAATTTTTTAGCAATATATACAACTAGTCTTAAATTTCTTTCTACTAAGACCTGTCTTGCTTCTAAATTATTTTCATCAGACAATTTTTGTATGTAAATTTGTTCTTCTTCTTCTGGAAGTGGAGGAGGCAAAGTTTGAGCTCCTGCTATGTAAAAAATAGGTTCTTCAATAATTTTATCGCCTTTTATATATTTAACATAGAGCGAATTTATATTATTTTTTAATAATTCTACAATATTCATCATGTTAAACTCCTTTCTTTTATTGAATATATTCAAATCGTGTCAAATCCTAATAAAGCACTATAGTCACCTTTTTTACTTAGTTTTTTATTGTATATACCTATTATTACTTTTTCTATATTTTTTACCTCTTCCTCATTATCTATGATTAAACCATCTGCTTTTAATCCCAATAACATACCATTTTGCTTACCTAAAGATGAAAATGGGATTACTTTTAGTTTTGACATATATTCATTTGTTATGTTTTCTGGTATCTTTTCTAAATCACCTCCTAATATGTCATCAATATTATCTAAAATTTCTTTAGGAATCATATCATATAAAACTTTATGCTCAACTACTACTACTGGAATATTTGTTATTGGATCTTTTAAAAAATTTCCTGTGTCCAGCATTGCTTTTATTTTTACTTGTTGATCATTAAATTTTATTATAATATCACAAAACAAATCATTTTTAGAAAATTTGGCTTTAACAAATTTAAATGCAATTACTGTTACTATAAATGCAACTATAACTCCAATAAAAATTGTTCTTATTGTGTAATTTCCTATAAGTACTCCATTTTGTATTGTTACTCTTCGTGAATTCAACATATATATTACACTCAATGCTGCACCACCAAATACAAAAGATGTCAAATAAAAAAATACTGTCAATTTTAGCATTTCTTTAAAATTAGTCGGCGCAAAAGATATATATATCATAATGATTGATAATAATAATTTTATAATTATATTTGAATATACATTGATTTTGATAAAATAATACATTACTACATATATAGCACCTAATGCACTCCCTAGTAATAGTTTTAAGAATTTTATTTTATTTTTAGAAATCAAACCTGTTACATATAATATAATAAAATCTAAAATAAAATTTTCTAAAAACAACATATCTATGTAAATAACCATTTGCTCACCTTGTGCCTATTTTACTACATATATATCAAAAAATTTGTCTTTTCTTATTGTAGAAAAAAAGAAATATTCTACAAAATTAGAATATTTCTTTTAATAAATTCATTGTAAATTTTTGAATATTTATACTTATATTTCTGTCATACTCTTCTTTTAATATCTCATTATCTGATATAACTCTTATATCAATGGCTGGAATTTTATATTGATTTGCAACTGTATATATTGCAATTCCTTCCATGTCTTCACAAAGTATACCATATTTTTTATTTAAATAAATTATTCTGTCACATTCTTTGTTCCAAATATCTCCACTACCAATTACTCCATAATGGATTTTTCCTTCTATATATGTATCTTCCATTTGCCTTATCATTTTAATTAATTTATCACTTGCCTTTTGGGGTACTAAACGATCTTTTTCTCCAGCTAAATAATTTATTAATTCCCAATCGTCTAAACTATAACCTTCTCCCTCTTTTTTGAACTTTGTCATTATTGATGTTATATTTATACATTCTGTTCCTACTACAATATCTGATTTATGAATATTTCTTCCGAATCCTCCTGCACAACCTTGGTTAATTATATAATCTGGTTGATATTTTTCTATTGCAATTGTTGTTGCTGCTGCTGCATTTATTAATCCTACTTTTGAATCACATAAAATGATTTCTTTTTCATATATTTTTCCTATATAAAATTTACATAAATTAGTTTTTTCTATTTTACAATCTTCTAAGTTTGATATTAAATAATTTAACTCTACATCAGCCATTGCTGCTATTATTAATATTTTTGACATTTTACATTTACTTAAAATTTAATTTAAGTTGCCTCCTTCCTTTTTTGCACTATTGGCACCATTGTTATTATTAGTTGCAATTTTGGTAAACACTACATAAAAAGCAACTATAATACAGCAAAATACTCCTCATCTTCGGATTGGGAGTATTTTTCTGTTCGTATTATTTAATTGATTTTTTATGCATTTTTTGCAATATTTACAATTTCTGCAAATGCTTTTTCATCATTAACTGCAAGTTCTGCAAGCATTTTTCTGTTTATTGTTACATTTGCTTTCTTTAAACCGTTAATTAGTCTGCTATATGTAATTCCATTCATTCTTGCTGCAGCATTTATTCTTGCTATCCATAATTTTCTAAAATCACTTTTTCTATCTTTTCTTCCAACATAACTATATGCTAAAGATTTTAATACTGCTTGATTTGCATTTCTAAATCTATAGTGTTTTGCACCATAGTATCCTTTAGCTTGTTTTAATATTTTTTTATGTCTTTTTCTTGTTATTTTTGCTGTTTTTACTCTTGCCATTTTCAGTTACTCCTTTCTCTATTTTAGTTACCATATGGTAATAATTTTTTGATTGTTCTTTCACATGTTTTATCAGCATAAGCTCCTGGGCGTCTGCTATTTAATTTTTGTCTTTTTGTTTTATTTGCAAGTAGGTGTCTTCTTCCTGATGTTGTTCTTTTTACTTTTCCTGTTGCTGTTAAAGAATATCTTTTCTTTGCAGCTTTATTTGTTTTCATTTTAGGCATTTTACTTAGCTCCTTTCAATTTTTTATTTATATATATCTATGCTTTTTTTGATAGCATAATAAACATACTTCTACCTTCTAATTTAGGTTTTCTATCTACAGAGGCAATGTCCTCCAATCCTTCTATAAATCTATTAAGAACATCTTCACCTAATTTAGAATTGTTAATTTCTCTACCTCTAAATTTAACTGTTATTTTTAATTTATTACCATCTTCAATAAATTTTCTGGCATTTTTTAGTTTGAATCCAAAATCATGCTCTTCTATATTTGGAGTTATTCTAATTTCTTTTACTTCTATTGCTTTTTGTTTTTTTCTTGCTTCTTTTTCTTTTTTAGATTGCTCAAATTTGTATTTTCCATAATTCATAATTTTACAAACTGGTGGATTTCCATTTGGTGCAACTAAAACTAAATCTAGCCTTTTTTCTTCAGCTATATTTAAAGCTTCTTTTAAAGGAAGAACTCCTAATTTTTCTCCTGTTTCACTTATTACTTGTACCTCTTTTGCTCTTATTTGACCATTTGTTGGTAATTCTTGTTTTATAAAAAACACCTCCTAAAATTAAAAAATGTATCTATTTTAATTACATTTTTTAACAAAAAAAATTTGACTTTTCTTTGTTACAAGACAAGTCAATCCATTAAAATAATTCTATAAAATAAATTATTTAATTTTTAACCTTTTCCATCATTCTGTAAAGGTGAGAAGTGATCTTCTTCTTGCAACAGATATATTTTACTATCTTTATTTGATTTTGTCAATAGATTTTATTAAAATTTATCGATTAAATTTTCTATTTTCTCTTGTAATTTTTCTTAATTTGTAGGATAATATAAAGGATTGGAAATATATTTTGAATTAAAGAGGGATTAATATATGATGAAATTAATAGATAGATTATTAAAAAAACTAAATGTCAGTAGAAACACTTTCTTTACTTATATATTAACATTAATTTCTTTTTATATTTGTATAGATAGAATTGTAGAAATGTTACTTTTAATATTTACTGGTATTTCTAGTTCATATTGGGGGCCTATTAAATACACTTTAGCTTTAGCTTGTCCAGCCTTTGCATTTGCTTTTTCTGGTTGTTCAAGCTTTGCACATGATAAAGCCCATAAAGTAACATTGTTTTACTCATATATAACTGCCATTTTCATAATTGCTATTTCAATGGTAACTCAATGGTTAAATGCAGGTCTATGGTTACTATTTTTATCTGTACCAAATTACTCAAATATTGTTACAGAATTTCCTAGTTTAGTTAGACATGCATTTTCAGCAATTGCTCTATATATACCATTAGTAACTATTTATCCATTTATAACAAAAACTATAATTAAAGGAATTGATGACTCTGCAGAACAAATTAAATCTATTTGGGATTATAGAGGTATTGACTTATCAGACTCAAGTATAAAACACAATGCTTATATGTGTGATATAAGTTTCCTATATGATTTTAATACTGGTAAAAAAGTTACCTTTGCAGAAAAATGTAGATATAGATCACTTCTTGTATGCGGAGGTTCTGGTACTGGTAAAACATCAAGAATATTTGAGCCTATGATAGCTCAAGATATAGAAAAAAAATTCTTCTTCAGAGAAGCATCTAAAGAATTAGGATTCACAGCTTTAAAAACAGGTATTGCAACTTTAAATGGGCCTTATAGTAATGAATATTTAAATGATAACTTTTCTTTAAATTTACTAATACCTGCTTTTGGAAAAGAAACTTTATATAATACTTTTATGCAAAAAATGATACTTTCGACATCACCTAAAGTTGTTTATAGAAATATAGGAATGACTTATCTTTCTCCAGATGATGAGAGTATTTTTAAAATGATTGATGTTTGTCAAAATTATAATATATCATACACCTTGCTTGATCCACTAAATCCAGCAGATTCAAAAGGCCTTAATCCATTTATATATGATGATCCTAATAAAATTGCTGTAACAATTTCATCTACATTAAATGGTATAAAAGCACCTGATAATGATAATTATGCAGAAGATGTTGTTATACAAATTTTAGAAAACTTATCTATATTATTAAAATTAATATATCCTAAAATGCATGATGGTGTTCTTCCAAATATGGAAGATTTGCTAAAACTTTTAAATAACTTTAGTTTAGTAGAAAAAATGTGTGAAATCTTAAAACAAGATGAAGAACTTGCAGAAGAATATTCATTACAACTTTCATTTTTTGAAAGAAACTTCTTTGCTGGTAGTAAAGGTTTAGAAAATATGGAGAAATATTCATTCTATATCTCTAGCAGATTAGAAAATTTACTTCGTTCTTCTAAAATAAGGAATTTACTATGTAATAGATATAATAATATAGATCGGAAGAGCGTCGT
>CALXCB010000040.1 GCA_944386695.1 uncultured Clostridia bacterium
TATACAGATGCAACATTTGAGTATAGAACAACAAGTGGAGGAACAAGTACAAAGAACGAAGGTTCGGGCACAAGAATCCCAACCGGAAGCGCAGAGTACACAAAGGCAAATAATATCTACGACCTAGCCGGAAACGTGTACGACTGGACTCTAGAGGCCTACTCTACCGGCAGCAGGGTCTTACGTGGTGGCGTCTACTACGGTTCGGGTAGCAACCCAGCAAGGAACCGCAACAGCACCGATCCGACCAACAGCAACGTCAGCTTTGGTTGTCGCTCCGCACTTTACATAAAGTGATGTGCGTATCCTGAACCACTGTATCCTGACACCCAAGCTAGAACAGGCTCAAAAGTATGCCATATCTTAAGCTTAGTACAAAGTTAGAAGTCGGTAGAAAAACTAACTCACACGTTAGTTGGCAAGTCATAGTGCAGCAATGGCTTGGCAACCGCACGAAAGTTTACGTAATGTCATGCGTAGTCTTTACATAAAATAAAACTAAAAACCAAATCTAGAATTCTTATTAAATATATATAGTCCAACCCCGCAAAAGAGTAAAAAAATAAAATTTACTCTTTTGTATTTATATAGTCAAGTTGAGACTTTTTAAAGCCAAAAAGAAAGGAAACAAAAATGAAATTTGTCATTCAAAGAGTAAAAAAAGCAAGTGTAGTAGTAGAAGAAAAAGAAATTGGAAAAATAAATCAAGGAATGCTTGTATTAATTGGAATCACACAAGAAGACGATAAAAAAATAGCAGATAAAATGATAAAAAAACTAATCAATTTAAGGATATTTCAAGACAAAGAAAACAAAATGAATTTAAGCATAAAAGATGCAAAAGGAGAACTATTATTAGTATCACAGTTTACATTATATGCAGATTGTAAAAATGGTAATAGACCATCATTTACCAAATCAGCAAAATTCGATGTAGCAAATAATTTATATCAATATATAATAGAAGAATGCAAAAAAACAGGGATAAATGTCGAAACAGGTATATTTGGTGCAGAAATGAAAGTAAACTTAACAAATGATGGACCAGTCACAATTATATTAGATAGTGAAGAAATATAGGAGTGGTAAAGATATGTTAGAAAATATAGAAGTTTTATACCATAGTAGTATAAGGATAGAAAAAGAAAAAATTATATATATAGATCCTTATAAAATAAACAAAAACTATAATGATGCAGACATAATATTTGTAACACATGATCATTATGACCATTACTCAGAAGAAGACCTAGACAAAGTAAAAAAAGAAAATACAGTGATTGTTGTTCCAGAAGGTTTATTAACTAAATTAATAAATAAAGGAATTAAACAAGAAAACATAATAACAGTAAAACCAAACAATAAATATAAGGTAGAAGGAATAAAGATTGAAACAATACCAGCTTATAATATAGAAAAACAATTCCATCCAAAAGCAAATAATTGGGTAGGATATATTATTGATATGTATGGAATTAAATACTATATAGCAGGAGACACTGATATTACAGAAGAAAATAAAAAAGTAAAATGTGATGTAGCATTTGTTCCAGTAGGAGGAACATATACAATGGACTATAGAGAAGCAGCAG
Source organism: uncultured Clostridia bacterium (assembly GCA_944386695.1). Lineage (GTDB taxonomy): Bacteria > Bacillota > Clostridia > TANB77 > CAG-508 > CAG-269. The sequence goes on from CALXCB010000040.1 coordinate 1,593, forward strand.
CTTTAGTAAACGAAATAAAACCTAAAATAGCTGTTCCAATACATTATGGAAGTATAGTAGGGGCTGCAGAAGATGCAAATCAATTTATAAAATTGTTAGACAAAGAAATACAGGGAAAAATTCTAATGAAGTAGATTATACAAGGAGTGAAATCAGAAATGAATATAAAATTAACAAAAAACTTAAATGAAGCAAATTTAATAACACATTCAGGCACATTTCATGCTGACGAAATATTTGCAACTCTGATATTGTCAAAAATAATACCAGAAATAACATTAATTCGTATACCAGAGTTAAGAGAAAAAGTAAATGAAAATGTGATAGTATATGATATAGGTGGAGGAAAATTTGATCATCATCAATTTGGTGGAAATGGAAAAAGACAAAATGGTGTAAAATATGCAGCATGTGGACTTATATGGAAAGAATTTGGAAAAGAATTACTTTCAAAGTATAAAGTAACTAAAGTCGATTACACATGGAATTATATTGACAAAAATTTAATTCAATTTATAGATGCAAATGATAATGGAGAATTACCAAGATTACCTACAGAATATAGAAATGTGCATATTTCACACATAATAGGAATGTTTAATCCAAAGTGGGACGAAGATGTAGAAAGTGATGAGAAATTTTTACAGGCTTTGAACTTAGCAGAAATTATTTTTGACGAATTTATGAAAGATACAATTTCAAAAATAAAAGCAAAAGATTTAATTGAAAAAGCAATAGAAGAATCAAAAAATGGGATAATGATGTTAAATGAATTCATGCCATGGAAAGAATTTTTACTTGGATCAGAAAACGAGAAAGCATTAAAAATAAACTTTGTTGTATTTCCATCAAAAAGAGGTGGATATAATGTTTATGCTGTTCCAAAAGAAATTGGAAGTTTTGAAAATAGAAAGGATTTACCTGAAGAATGGAAAGGATTAAGAGATGAAGCTTTGCAAAAGGTAACAGGTGTAAGAACAGCAAGATTTTGTCATAATGGGAGATTTATTTGCACTGCAGACGAAAAAGAAGATGCAATTATATTAGCCAATATGGCAAATGAAAATTAAAAAAAGCATACACTTGCTATATTCTTAAGAATATAGCAAGTGTAATATTTTTTTATTTCAAACTATTTTAGAGTAGTAACAGCCCCCTTTCTTCTTCTATCAACAGGCTTATTTTTGAGACGGTTGCTTCTTATATTTTCCCAGATTTCTTCAAAATCTTCAGGAAATGTGACAAGCAACTCTGCTATCACATAACGAGGCCAATGAGTTTTCCTCATTATTTCTGCAATTGTAGCACAATCATAGCTACTAATTTTGACCTCATGTAATATTTCTGTAAGTAACTCCCTTCTCATAATTTTCCTCCTTTTTGTTTGAAATAATATTGTACTCAAAAAGCAAGTACAATATGTCTGTGAATTGCTGTGTATATTATACCACGTTTACATAAAAATGGCAATCATTACTATAGTTTTCAAAAAAGATGTAATTATATTAACCAATAAACTGGACAATAACAATTAAAAAATACAAGAGGGCACCCTAGAAATGAACTGTACACTTTTAAGGTAACAGTTCAAAAATAGGAAACCCTCTTGTATTATATTTTTCAAACTTTATTTAATGAGTTGCTTTCGTGCCTGTTCAATGAATTTTTTGTACTTAAAGTCAGGCACATTAACAATAACGTCGCTTTTATATGAACGACAATGGAAATGCACATAAAAAAGATTTTTGTCAGAAAAATACACTTCATAATCTGCAAAAGTGATAAAGTCCTCTTTTTCGGTGGAAATAAAAATGCGATCACCTACTTCAAGAGAAACTTCAGTTCCATTTTTTTCTTCTCCTGTTTTGGAAAAGATTTTGACAAATTGATTTTTTCTGTTGTTTAAAAAAATCAATTTTTCCTCTCGGATTTTTGCATTTGCAAGAGGGTGCAGATTATTTTTTGGTGCCTTTTTGGACAAATTGAATTTGAACTTTTTTTGAACAAATTCATTTGTCGATAATACATATGTAGCAGATATTCCTTTTAGAGATGCTTTTATAAACATCACTTTATCAGCTGTTAAAAGCTTTGTGTGGTTTGTGTCACACGTGCTTATGATTAAATCATCATGGGACTTTTCTTCTTTTGCTTCAAATAATTTAAATGAAGCAAGATTTTGCATGATGATATTTAACAGAGTTAGTGCCAATTTGCTATGCTCATTATTAGTATTTCTTTTTGCTAACTTGGCTAGCTCATCTAATACGATATCAGTTACACCAAGTACATAGCCATTTTGCACATATTCCTCTAAAAGCTCAAACAGATTCTCTGCATGGCAAATAGAGGTGTCAATCATCACTACTTTTGATTCTGCTGATTTTGCTGTATCAGTTTTCGCAGAAATAGCAGTAATATTTGTTTTCTTTTCCTCTTCTGCCTCGACTTGACTTTCTGCCTCTGGGATTACATCACCCTTAACAGAAGTATCTGTATTCTGGTGGCTATTTTTGTGCCTGCTTTTACTTCTGCTTTTACTTTTACCTTTATTTTCTTCTAATTTAGCCCGAATTTCTTTTGCTTCTTCGGGGAATTTTTTGAATAAGGAATTTATTATAAAGTTACTGAAACCAGTAATTTCAGTAACTTCAGCAAGGGTTTTGCAATCCTCACTTGCAAGTCTGATATCCTCTAACCGTTTCATCAAATCTTCTTTTGCTACTACTTTCATGTTTTTTCCTCCTATAGTTTGAAATAAATTTTGTACTCAAAAAAACGAGTACAATAAAGTGAAAAAATTACATTACCTATTTTATCACATTTACATAAATTTGGCAATTCAATTAAGCCGTTTACATAATAAAAACATATTTTTATCTTGAATTTAAAACAATATTTGTTGACATATAAAGGAAAAGGAGGTAAAATAAAGCTGATTTAATGATTTGGGGAGGTAATTATGGAGTATTCAAAAAATATAGATAAAAAATGGCAGCAAAAATGGAAAGATGAAAAATTGTATAAATATAACCCTAATGCAAAAGGAAAAAAACTTTATACATTAGAAATGTTTTCTTATCCATCAGGAGCAAAATTACATTTAGGGCATTGGTTTAATTATGGACCATCAGACACATTTGCAAGATTAAAAAGAATGCAGGGATATAACGTATTTCATCCAATGGGATTTGATGCTTTTGGTCTTCCAGCAGAAAACTATGCTATAAAAACAGGAATCCACCCAGAAGATTCAACAATGAAAAATATCGAAACAATGAAAAAGCAATTAGAAGAAATGGGAGGAAGTTATGATTGGGATTACTCTGTTGAAACCTGTATGCCCAATTATTATAAATGGACACAATGGATTTTTACAAAATTATTTGAAGCAGGTTTAGCATATAAAAAAGAAGCACCTGTAAATTGGTGTAAAAACTGTCAAACAGTTTTAGCTAATGAGCAAGTTATAAATGGAGCATGTGAAAGGTGTGGAACTGCTGTAGAAAGGAAAAAGCTTGCACAATGGTTCTTCAAAATAACAGATTATGCTGAAGAATTATTAAAAGATTTAGAAAAATTAGATTGGCCAGAATCAACAAAAAAAGTTCAAACAAACTGGATAGGAAAATCAGAAGGTAGTGAAGTTACATTTAAGGGAGAAAATGGAGACTTTGAATTTAATGTATTTACAACAAGAGTTGATACAATAGGAGGAGTAACATATGTTGTAGTTGCACCAGAAAGTGAATTAGTACAAAGAATAACAACAAAAGAACAAAAAGAAGCTGTAGATAATTATATTAAAGAAACAGCAAAATTGAATGAAATTGATAGATTATCAACAGAAAGACCAAAAACAGGAGTATTTACAGGAGCATATGCAATAAACCCAGTAAATGGAGATAAGATACCTGTTTGGATTGCAGATTATGTACTAGAAGATTATGGAACAGGTGCAGTTATGGCTGTACCAGCACATGATACAAGAGATTATGCTTTTGCTAAAAAATATAATTTACCAATAAAAAGAGTAATAGAGGCAAAAGATGGAGAAAAAACAGAATTACCATATACAGAAAAGGGAATATTAGTAAATAGTGGAATATATAATAATTTAACTTCTGAAGAAGCCAAAAAGAAAATAACTGATGATTTAGCAGCAAAATCAGAAGGAAAAAGAAGTATAAACTACAGATTAAAAGACTGGCTAGTTTCAAGACAAAGATATTGGGGAGCACCTATTCCAATTATATATTGTGATAAATGTGGAATGGTTTCAGTTCCAGAAAAAGATTTACCAGTATTACTTCCTTATGATGTTGAATTTAGACCAGATGGAGAATCTCCACTAAAAAAATGCGAAGAATTTATGAATTGTACTTGTCCAAAATGTGGAGGAAAGGCAAGAAGGGAAGCTGATACGCTTGATACATTTGTATGTTCATCATGGTATGAATTAAGATATCCTGATGCTCAAAATACAGAAAAAGCATTTGATAAAGAAACAGTTAATAAAATGTTACCTGTAGATGTTTATATTGGAGGAAAAGAGCATGCAGCAATGCATCTAATATATGCAAGATTTATGACAAAAGCATTACGTGATTTAGGATATTTAGACTTTGATGAGCCATTTAAAAGATTAGTACATCAAGGAATGATATTAGGACCAGATGGAAATAAAATGAGTAAAAGTAAAGGAAATACAGTTTCTCCAGAAACATATATAGAACAATATGGATCAGATGTATTTAGAATGTATTTAATGTTTGGATTTGACTATAGACAAGGTGGGCCATGGGACGAAAAAGGAATTGAGTCAATGGTTAGATATTTTTCAAGGATAGAGAGATTAATCGAAACTATTGGAAAATATGATGAAAAAGAATCAAATGGAATAATTAAAGAGAATGAAAAAGATTTACTTAGAGTTAAAAATCAAACAATTAAAGCAATGGGAGAAGATATAGACAATTTCCAATTTAATACAGCAATTGCTAGAAGTATGGAATTGTTAAATAAAATTAATGATTATATAAGAGAAAACAATGATATAAACACAAAAGTAGTAATAGAAACAGTAAAAACATATATCAAACTTTTAGCACCATTGGCGCCACATTTTGCAGAAGAACAATGGTACAGATTAGGAAATACAGAATCAATTCATAAACAACAATGGCCAGAAATTAATCAAAAAGAAATGGATGGAGGAACAAAAAATATACCAATACAAGTGAATGGAAAGCTAAAGACTTGTGTTACAGTATCTGCAGATGCTACACCAGAGGAAATACTTACAGCAATAAAAGAAACGCCACAGGTAATTGAAATATTTGAGAAAAATGATGTAAAAAAAGAAATTTATGTACCAGGTAGAATTTATAATTTAGTTGTATAATAAATAAACAAAGGTGAAGTAAATTATGGAAAAACAATTAATTATAGGCTTAACAATACCATTTTTAGGAACAGCACTTGGATCTGCAATGGTGTTTTTAATGAAAAATAAAATAAACAATAAGGTAGAAAAGTTATTAACAGGTTTTGCATCTGGAGTAATGTTATCTGCATCAATATGGTCATTACTTATACCTTCAATGGATATGGCAAAGGAGCAGGGAGTTATATCTTGGTATCCTGCAGCAATAGGATTTGTTTTAGGAATTGCATTTTTATTAATGTTAGACAAGATTATACCACATTTACATGTAAAAAGTGAAAGGCCAGAAGGAATAAAAGCTAAATTAAAGAAAACAACTATGATGGTATTTGCTGTAACACTTCATAATATACCAGAAGGAATGGCTGTAGGAGTTACTTTTGCAGGTGCACTTGTTGGAGATATAGGAATAACAGTAGCAGGAGCTTATGTATTAGCTATAGGAATTGCAATACAAAATTTTCCTGAAGGAGCAATTATTTCAATGCCATTAAAAAGTGAAGGAGTTTCAAAAACAAAAGCATTTTTATATGGTATGTTATCAGGAATTGTTGAGCCAATAGGAGCAATAATTACAATTTTACTGGCAAATACTGTAGTGCCAATTATTCCATATTTATTGGCATTTGCAGCAGGAGCAATGATTTATGTAGTAGTAGAAGAACTAATACCAACATCAGAAAATGGAGAACATTCAGATATAGGAACAATAGGAGTTGCAATAGGTTTTGTAGTTATGATGGTTTTAGATGTAGCATTAGGATAATTTTTGATATAAAGGCAAGCGAAATAAGCTTGCTTTTATGTTATATAAAAATATTTTTAGAATATCTAGTCAACATCTTGACAGAGTATATAGTAAATGATAATCTAGTAAAACGAACTAGATAAGGCGAAAGTTTAAAAAATTCACATTAATTATGTGCCTTAGGAAAGGAATGAGTACAAAGATGAAAGGTATTAAAGTTGGAGATAAACAATCAAAATATCCTATTATTCAAGGAGGAATGGGAGTAGGCGTTTCTATGCATAATTTAGCTGGAAATGTAAGTAAAGAAGGTGGAATTGGAATTATTTCAACAGCAGATATTGGTTATTTAGAAGAAGATTTTGCAAAAGAACCAATGAAAGCAAATTTAAGAGCAATAGAAAAAGAAATAAAAAAAGCAAGAGAAATCGCAGGGAAAGACAAAATAATCGGTGTTAATATAATGGTAGCTTTAAAGAACTATTCAGAGATTGTAAGAGAATGTGTAAAGCAAAAAATAGATTTAATTATATCAGGAGCTGGAATTCCAAAAGAATTACCAGAATATGTAAAAGGAACTACAACAAAGATCGCACCAATTGTATCATCACTTAGATGTTGTAAATTAATAGTTTCACATTGGATAAAAAAATATAATTATGTACCAGATATGATTGTAATAGAAGGATCAGAAGCGGGAGGTCATTTAGGATTTAAAAGTGAAGAACTAGAAGAAAACAAAAAGCCTAAATTAGAAAATATTGTAACAGATGTTGTTAATTATATAAAAGGTGTTGAAAATGAAACAGGAAAGGATATTCCAGTTATAGCAGCAGGAGGAATATGGGACTCAAAAGATATAAAGAAATTTTTAAACTTAGGTGCAAGCGGAGTACAAATGGCAACAAGATTTGTTGCAACAAACGAGTGCGATGCTTCAACAGAGTTTAAACAAGCTTATATTAATGCTAAAAGTGAAGATGTTAAGATAATAAAAAGTCCTGTAGGAATGCCAGGAAGAGCCATTAATAATAGTTTTATAAAAAAAGTCGAAAATGAAAAGTGTAAAATAGAAAAATGCTATAATTGTATAAAAACGTGTGATGTGGCAAATAGCCCATATTGTATTACAAAGGCTTTAATAAATTCTGTAAAAGGAAAAGTTGAGAATGGATTAATCTTTTGTGGTAGTAATGTTAGTAAAATAAAAGAAATAGTTTCTGTACATGATTTAATGCAAGAATTAGTTTGTGATTTATAGGGAACCATTTGGACCGGTTCTTTTTGGTGCTGGAACCAAAAAGAACCGGTCCAAATGGTTCTATGAAAAATGCAAAAATACCACGAAAGTTATCTATGAAAAATGCAAAAAAATCTTAACATATATCTATGGAAAATGCAAAAAATTTCTTGACAAATAAAAACAAATTTACTAGAATAATTAAAGGAGGAGTTTTTTATGGAAAGAAAAATTTATAGAGAATTATTAAATTGGAAAGAAAATAATATAGAAATGCCATTAATGGTAATTCGGAGCTAGACAAGTAGGAAAAACATATACAATAAAGCAGTTTTGCGAGAAAGAATTTGAAAAATATGTTTATATAAATTTGTTTGAAAATGAAAATATTATTGAGTTATTTGAAAGAAAGATTTCCATTGTAGAAAAAATAAAATTATTAAAAATTATTATAAAAAGTGAAAAGAATATAGATATAGATTTTGAAAATACTATTATCTTTTTTGATGAAGTACAGGAAAGCGAAGAAATAATAAGTAGTTTAAAATACTTTAATGAATCAGAAGTACCATATAAAATAATTTGTGCAGGCGGTTTATTAGGAGTAAAGTTAAAAAGAATGGTAAAATCATTTCCTGTTGGAAAAGTAGATATGTTAACTATGAATCCTATGGATTTTGAGGAGTTTTTAATGGCTACTACTCGGGAAAGATATTATAGAAATATTAAAAGAACATTATGAAAGCAATATACCTATGGTAGATATTATGCATGATGAATTACTTTCATTATATAGATTATATCTTTGCATTGGAGGAATGCCAGCTTCAATAAACAATATATTAAGTGTTAATAAAGATGTAATGAACTATAATAAAAAAATTATAAAAAATATTATTAGCGGATATTTAAATGATATGAAAAAATATGTTAAAGATGCAACAGAAACTATTAGAATCGAAAATATTTATAATTCAATTCCAACACAAATAGGAAACAAAAGTAATAAATTTCAATACAGTAAAGTACGTAGTGGAGCAAGAAGTAAAAATTATGAAACAGCATTACAATGGCTATTATCTAGTAAAATGGTAAATAGAATATGTTTATTAAAAACTCCTCAAAATCCACCAGAAGCTTTTAAGAATGAAGAATTTTTTAAATTATATTTAAGTGATGTAGGAATATTAAATTCTATTTTAAATATTAATTTTGAAGATATTATTCTTGATAAGGAATTTATATATAAAGGTGACATAGCTGAGAATTATGTTCAACAACAACTAAATGTCAATTTTGAACATATTTATTACTGGAAAAATAATAATACTGCTGAAGTTGATTTTATTATACAAAATAGAGATGGACTTATACCAATAGAAGTAAAAGCTGGCGATTCAGTAAGATCTAAAAGTTTAAATTTGTACATGAAACAATTTAAGCCGAAATACGGAATAAGACTTTGCACTAAAAATTTTGGATTTGTAGCTGGGATAAAAACAATACCATTATATGCAGCATTTTTAATAAAATAATTTATGAGGTGATTATTTATGAAAGTAGGATTATTATTAGAAGGTGGAGCAATGAGAGGTTTATATACAGCTGGTGTACTTGATGTATTTATGGAAAACAATGTAAAAATAGATGGAATAATTGGAGTATCTGCCGGAGCATTATTTGGAATGAATTATAAATCAAAACAAATAGGAAGGGTATTGAGGTATAACAAAAAATATGCAAAAGATAAGAATTACATGGGGTTTTATTCTCTTTTAACAACAGGAAATATAATGAATGAGGATTTTTGCTTTAACAAAATAGTAAATGAGCTAGATCCTGTAGATTTTGAAACATTTAAAAATTCAGAAGTGGAATTTTATGTAGTGGTAACCAATATAGAAACAGGCAAGCCAGAATACATAAAAATAAATGATTTAAAAAATAAAACCGAAGTGGAATATTTAAGAGCTTCAGGCTCTATGCCATTTGTATCTAAGCCGGTAGTAATAAATAATAAAAAGTATTTAGATGGAGGAATATCAGATAGTATTCCAATAGATAAAATGATGAGTATGGATTTTGATAAAGTGATAGTTGTTTTAACAAGACCAATTGATTATAGGAAGAAAAAAAGTAATCAAATATTTTCTAAAATTTATTATAGAAAATATCCAAAATTTGCAGAGACAATACGTAACAGATATAAGATGTATAATGAAGAGGTAGAAAAAGTATTAGAATTAGAGAGAAAAGGAGAAATCTTGGTAATTAGACCATCTAAGTTCATAGATATTAAAAGAATAGAAAAAGATATTGATAAAATGCAAGCAATGTATGATTTAGGAAGAAATGATACATTGAAAATATTAGATAATATAGATTTTAAGCAATAATAAATGAATTTCAAGCAGTAGATTTAATTAGTCTAATAGGAGTAAAAGTAAAGTAAATAATTATATTTATAAAGCAGGAAAAATAAATGACTTTTTATCAATAGTTATAGAAAATAATTATAATCCAAAAATCAAATTAGATAATAAAAAAACTACTAAAAAAGATAATTTTTTGCATGGATACGGTATTCAAAACATAGAAAATGCAGTAGCAAAATATAATGGAACTTGCACTATTACAAAAGAAAATGAGAAATTTATTTTAAAAATACTTATACCAATTAAATAATTACAATTTTGTTTTCTTATGACGAAAAATTAAAGTGTAGTAATAGCAAAGGTTTTCTCCTACAAACAATTTAGTAAATTATAAAATTTTCACATATTTAAAAGATGAATTGTAAAAAATAATAATACAACTTCATCTTTTTTTGATTTTATAATGAAAAATTATTCAATAAATGCTATAATATTAAAAAAATTAGGTGGTTTTGAGGATTCAATATATGAGGAAAATGATAAAACAATTATACAACATATGGAATTATTGAAACTTAAAATATTAAATATAATTAATTGAAAGGAACGTTTTTTATATGATAGAAAATCAAGATATTGAATTTAAAGCTGTTTGGAAAGACGAATATTTAAAATGGATTTGTGGTATGGCAAATGCTAATGGTGGAATTATATA
>CALXCB010000041.1 GCA_944386695.1 uncultured Clostridia bacterium
CTTAAATCTTCGATTTTACTCCAATCCACTTCTCCTTCATATATTACAAACCCTCCATTTACTGTTGTCTCTCCTGGCACTTGTGATGCACTAAATCCATCTGGCACTGGTACTTGCAATGGTTTTCCATCTTCTCCTAGCTCTGTACTATCTACCATTGTATAGCCTTTTGTCTCTTCTTCCGCCATTGCCTTCTGGCTATTCGAATTTATTGCTGTTACTATCATTCTTACTGCTATTATAGCTAAAATTACAAATACAATTACTCCTGCCACTACCATTGTTGCACTTAAATTTAATTTTAATACTTTTAATCTACTACTATTTTCTCTTTTTAAATTACTGCTCTCTCTCTCTCTCTTAGAGTACCAATGGTTTTATGTTTTTCTTTTTTATTATTCTTTAGCATTTTGCCCTCCTATATAATACTTACAAAAGCTCTTTATCCATTGTAAATTCTGCTTTTGTGATTTTATTACAATTCTTTCTTATGATGTCATCATATTTTATTTGTACAATTTTATTATACATTATTTGTTTTTCTTTTGCAATAGATTCGTTGGCTTTTTCATTTAATTTATGATTCGTTGGCTTTTTCATTTAATTTATGATTCGTTGGCTTTTTCATTTAATTCAAAAAAGATATGCATTTTTATCTACATATCCTTCTAAAGTGTACATATTTAAATTAGAATTTAACTTCTGGTTGATTATGAATTAGACAGTTATTTTATTTTTTCTTTCTATTCCATTCAAACCCAAAATCACTTCTTTTTATTTTACACATTTCTCCATTACCTCGATAAAAAACAATTCCTTCTATATAGTGATTTTCAAGATACTGTTTTATTTCCTCATAATTTCTTGGCACATTTTCTAATATTCTCTTTCCATGTTTTTCTAAAATATCTGTATCCAAATTATATGGATTTCCATTTATATGTTTTCCAATTAATTCATAAGTTCCTTCTTCTAAATTATCATTCTTTTGTTTTTCAAATGCTTCTAAATAATATTTAGCATTTGGATCATTTTCAGTACATAAAAGCCAATGTGGAAAATGTCCTGTTATTGGATCAGGTGCTTCTTGACAAGGAATTGCGCCTTGTGGCAATGTTCTTCCTTTTTTATAATCATATCTCCTATAAATTCTTCCATCCTTTATTAAACAACATGTCCCATCTATTTTTTCTGTCGCCCAACCTTCTCCGGTCTAATACCCATTGACATTCAGGTTCTACTTCATTTAAACATTTTACTATATTATGGTCTTCAAATTGTCTTTTAAAAAGTGTTTTCATTTTTCTCATTACTTTTCACCTCAATATTATCAGATTTTGTTTATTCAAAATAACTATCTATTCTTCATTAATTATTTTGTTTTCAAATAACTATTTTAAATGATTTTTATTAGACTTCTTGTCCACCTTCCAATCTCTTTGTTTCTTTTAACAATTCATCAAAATCAGACATATATTCTTTATCTTGTATAACCCTATATTTTTTATATTCATCTAATGCAAGCTTATCTGCTATTTCTCTCTTTATTTTTCCATTATCTTTTAAAATATTATATTCATTAATTTTTAAAAATACCTCTAATTTATCTTTCCATTCTTGCATTGAAATAATTTTACCTAACTTTACTTGTCTTTCTGCATAATCCAAATACATGGAAACTAAATTATTTAACTCTGTAATTTCTTCTTGTGATAAATAGTTTTTTGCTACTGTAACATCTGTTTCTAATATTTTTCCATCCGGTGCATTCTTCCAAGTAGTTAGACCCATATTTTCTTTTTTACTATCTACTCTATTATAAATAATCTCAGGAGCTGTCATTCCCGTAATTGCATAGTGTAATTTATTTTGAACATTTTTATAAAATTCTTGTGTCGTTTTACTATTTTTATCATAATCATAGCTACATTCTTTATATATATCTGTTATTTTTTGATAAAATCTTCTTTCACTTGCTCTAATTTCTTTTATTTTAACTAATAATTCATCAAAATAATCTTTTCCAAATTTTGGTCCATTTGTTAAGAATTCAGTATTAACAACAAAACCCTTTTTTATGTATTCTTTTAGTGTTTTTGTTGCCCATATTCTAAAATCTGTTGCTTCTTTTGAGTTCACTCTATAACCAACTGCTATAATAGCATCTAAACTATAAAATATTAATTTTCTCGAAACTTTTCTATTTCCTTCTTTTTGAACTGTTCGAATTTTTCGAATAGTTCGATTTTCTTCTAATTCCTTAGTTTCAAATATTTCTTTTAAATGATAATTAATAGTATTTACTTCTACATTGAATAATTTTGCCATTGATTTTTGAGTTAGCCAAAAATCTTCTTCATTATATAAAACTTCTACTGAAATATTTTTATTATTTTGACTTTGATATATTATCAAATCTTTTAAATTTTCTATGTTATTCAAATTTAAAGTCCTCCTTTATCTACCCCAGCGTTCTTCAAACTTTTGTTTGTATTTTATAAAGTCTTTATCTATTTGTCAAGAGTTTTGTCAAAATTCTTTCAGAATTATACAAAATATTGTCCATACATGAAATATTTTCTTGTTAAAAAAGATATGTATTTTATTTACATATCCTTCTAAAGTGTGCATATTTAAAAAAGAAAATAGAATCTATGATTTCAATTTTTTTAAAATAATTTCAAAAACTTAAAATATGGTGTGCCCAGAGGGACTCGAACCCCCATCGGTCGCTTAGGAGGCGACTACTCTATCCTGCTGAGCTATAGGCACATAACATAACAAAAATATTATAACAATATGATACACAAAAGTCAATACAAAATAAAATTTTAGCTATGAATAGAACTACAATAGTATTTCTTTTATATAAAAGAAAAGTCCTGAAAATCAAGACCTTTCTACTCTTTATATAAAAATTTATATCATAATTAATTTTATTTAACCATAGCTTTTATTGCCTCTTTTAGCTCTTCCAAATCTTTTTCTGCTTGTTCCATAGAATCTGCCTTAACACCTACATAAAGCTTAATCTTTGGTTCTGTACCAGATGGTCTTACACAACACCAACAATCTTTTTCTAATGTATAATACAAAACATTTGAACTTGGAAGACCTGTTTTAGAAATTTCTCCTGTTTTTAAATTTTTAAATATATCTTGTTTAAAATCTTTGAATTCTTCAACTTTGTATTTCCCTATCTTTTCAGGCAATTCTTTTCTCATATTTTCCATCATAGATTTTATTTTTTCAGCACCACTTGCACCTTCTAATACAATTGAAACTTGTCCTTCTTTGTAATATCCATATTTTTTATAAATATTAATCATTTGATCCCATAAAGTTATTCCTTTAGACATATAATAACAAGCTGCCTCACATAAACTCATAACTGCTGAAATTCCATCTTTATCTCTTGCATAATCACCTATAAGACATCCGTAACTTTCCTCAAATCCAAAAACATACTTTTTGCCATTTTCTTTTTGTTCTTCTAATTTTATTTGTTCTCCTATATTTTTAAATCCTGTTAAAACTTCTCTAAATTCTAAATCATACTCTTTAGCTATTGCTTTTGCTAAATTTGATGAAACAATTGTTGAAATAAGCATTCCATTTTTAGGCAAAATTCCTTTTTCTTTCATTTGAGAAATTCTATATTCTGCAACAAGTAAAGCTGACATATTTCCTGTATAATCTTTATATTCACCTGTTTTTACATCTTTTGCATAAATTCCTAATCTATCAGCATCAGGATCATTTGCAAGAACTATATCAGCATCTACTTTAACTGCTAAATCTAAAGCTAATTTAAATGCTTCTTTAGCTTCAGGGTTTGGATAATCCACAGTTGGAAAATCTCCATCTGGCTTTTCTTGCTCTGGCACTACATATACATTTTGTAATCCTATTTCTTTTAAGATTCTTTGTACCATTTCATTTCCTGCACCATGAAGAGGAGTATATACAACTTTTAGTCTTTTACCTTGTTCCCTAACGATTTCCGGATTTAATACACAACTTTTCAATGTATTTATATATTTATCATCAATTTCTTTTCCAATCACATTGTATAAACCTTTTTCTTCTGCTTCTTCTTGAGAAATTTCTTTAATTTGTTTATAATCAGTAATTGCTTTAACTTCACTCATAATATCTTTATCTACAGGTGCTACTATTTGTGAACCATCATCCCAATAAACTTTGTAACCATTATACTCTGGTTTATTATGACTAGCAGTTATCATTATTCCTGCTGTACATCCAAGTTCTCTTACGGCAAAAGAAAGTTCAGGCACTGGTCTTAAATGATCAAATATATAACTCTTTATTCCATTAGCATTTAATACTAGTGCTGTTTGTTTACTAAATTCTGGTGACATATGTCTTGAATCATAGCTTATTGCAACACCTTTATCTTGAGTTTTTCTCTTTATTATATAATTTGCTAATCCTTGAGTTGCCTTTCCTACAACATATTTATTCATTCTGTTAGTTCCTGCACCTATTATTCCCCTAAGGCCTGCTGTTCCAAATTCTAATTCTTTATAAAATCTATCTTCAATTTCTTCTTTATTATCTTTAATTTTTAATAATTCTTCTTTTGTCTCTGCATCAAATTCATCACTTTCACACCATTTTTTATATTCATCTAAATAATTCATAATTAATCTCATTCCCTTCTTCTTCTATTTATTACAAAAAGGCAGAAAATTAAAATTATAGTTTTAATTTTCTACCTCCTTTTTTATTATGATAGTTTATAAAAATCATTATATAATTTTCTTGCTGTTTCTGGGCTATCTACACCAGTTGCATTTTTTACAGGTGCAAATTCCTCTTCTCTTTTTACTCTAAGTATTGCCATATCATCAACTTCTCCAAAAGCATCGAATAAAAATGCTTCAAATTTATATGCATTAGGCTTATCTGGTACTACTTTATTGCCATCTTTATCTATGTACGTAGCTTTTTTAAAAGCACTATGATATGGTAAAGGTGTTTTTCCCATTCTTTCTATAGCTGAAATATTGAATAAATTACACAATATATGTGATTCACCATATAAAAGTTCTCCATCTTTATCTGTAGCTTCAGCCATTTCTTCTGAAATATCTATATATTCTATAACACTTGGTTTACCATTCTTTTTACAAAAAACTCCAACCTTTTCATGTGGATTAGCTTTTACTACAGATTTACCAGCTGCTGTAACTCCTTTATCTATTGCAATTCCCATAAGGACTGGATCAACCATTTTTACTAAACAATTATCTACTCCTCCAATGAAAACCCATTCAACTCCAAGTTCTTTCATTTTTTCTGTCATTCCACTTTTTAATAGAGATTCATATACTCCACCATGTCCATCTGCGGCTTCTTTTATTAATCCATCTTCTCCAATTAGAATCTTGCCTTCTGTATCAACCATTGGAAGTTCTCCTTGTACGAAGAAATGAATATTTTTTTCATATCCAAAATACTTATTTTTCTTAAAAAATTCAATTGTAGCACTATTATTTTCTTTACTTGTCATTATAAACCATGGTATTTGAACATTATATTTTGCAGACTCATTTTTTAAATAATCACATAAAAGTTCAAATAAAGATTTATGTGAATCTAAGCCAATATCAAAAGTCCCTTTAGGCCCATTATGCCCAAGTCTTGTGCCTTGTCCACCTGCCATAGTAACAGCAGCTAATTTACCTTCCCTTATAGCTTTTTTTCCTAAATCTTCATAATACTTGTAATCACCATTTAATTTGTACTTATCTATAAAGTCTATAGATTCTATTACGGCTTCTTCTTTTTTATCTGCATTTTTTGTTTTATTATATAGACTATTGATAAGCTCAAAATCAATTTTTTCAATTTGATCTAATAATTGATCTTGCTTTTTTTCATCTAAAGTATCATAAAAATTTAAAAGATGTTCTTGTCCATATTTTTTTAATTTTCGTTTTATCTCTTCAATATTGTGTTTCATACCCTTTCTCCTCTCTAATTATATTAATCCAATTAGTATATAATTGAAACAGATAAAATTTGCTGTATTTTTACTTTATACACCTTTTTTTATTTTTTATCAATACTTTTGTATAAATTTTTTTATTTTTCTAAATTTTTCGTGTTTAAAACTTTCTCATACTTTTCTCTAATCTTTGCAATCTCGATATTCTCTTCATTAATATTATAACAATCTATAATATTAATACTTTTTACATTCATATTTTTCAAGTTTTGATTCATCTGAGTTATATAATCATTATTTCCTATCCTTATTAATGTAATTTCTTCACAATTATATATTTCTTCTTTTCTGTCATTTGTCCAATTTAATTTATATATTTTGTTTTTTTCTTCTTCTTTCAAATTTGTTCTCTCAAGTAATAATTTTATACTTTCTCTTAGATCTTTTTGACTATTTATTATTATCTTAGATTTATTTATATTATTCTTTATATATGGTAATAATATCATCTCTAAATGAAAATCGCTTACATAAAAACAACAATATTTTTTCAAGTTATACTCTTTAGTAATCACAATAACATCATCCTTTCGTTTTGGAAAATTTTACCATTATTTCAAAAATATGTCAATAATATTTCAATTAAATTTCATTGACTTTTTTCGACAATCAAACCTTAACAATTGAAAATATTAATTAAAATGTATAAATAAATTAAATTTTGTAAATACTTACAAAGAATAAAATAGTAATGGAGGAATATCATGAGAAAATTGAAATTTATAATTTTGATATTATTTTTACTTACTTTATATATTTTTATATCTGCTTATTTTTATATAAACCAAGCAAGTTTCGACCTTAAAAATAGCGTTTTTAGATTACATGTAGTTGCAAATAGTAATTCTGAAGAAGATCAAAATTTAAAATATATTGTACGTGATAATTTAATTGAATATATGAATACAATATGTGAAAATTCTTCATCTAAAGAAGAAACTATCCAAATTGTAACAGAGCATTTATCTGATTTTGAAGATATTGCAAATGATACCATAAAAGATAATGGTTTCTCTTACCAAGCAAAAGTGGAGTTAGGAACTTTTGAATTTCCAACAAAAACTTATGGTGATATCTCGTTTCCATCAGGATATTATGATGCTTTAAAAATAGAGTTAGGTAATGCTCAAGGTCAAAATTGGTGGTGTGTACTTTATCCATCATTATGCTTTGTGGATGTTACATCTGGCATAGTTCCAGACGAATCAAAAAATGAACTAGAAAATAATTTAAATAATGAAGAATATAAATTAATATCAGATACAGATGATGTATCAATAAAATTTAAATTTAAACTAATTGAATTTTTTAATCAAAAAGGGTTAGTTACTGCACAAACATATGAATAAAATATGTACACAAAAATATTTATCAAAAACAGTTGTAAAAATAAAAACTTTATGATATAGTACTTAAGAAAATGAAATAATTTTGGAGGTATTTAATTGGAAAAATTAGTAATAACAGGAGGAACTTCTTTAAAAGGTGAAGTAACAATAAGCGGTGCAAAAAATGCAGCAGTAGCAATTTTACCTGCAACTTTATTAATTAATGGAAAATGTACTATAAATAATTTGCCAAATATAAGTGATGTAAAAATATATTGCAAAATTCTTGAAGGGCTTGGTGCTAAAATAACATGGAATTCTGAACACGAGATCACAGTTGATACCACAAATATTACAACCACAGTAGCTTCTCTCGATTTAACTAGTAAATTTCGCGCTTCATATTATCTTTTAGGCAGTTTACTTAGTAGAAAAGGTTCTGCAACAGTTGGAATGCCTGGTGGATGTAAATTAGGTGCTAGACCTATTGATCAACATATAAAAGGATTTGAAGCATTAGGTGCAAATGTTGAAATTGAACAGGGAAAAATTGTGGCCAAAGCCAAAAAATTAAAAGGAACTTCTATATATATGGATATTTCTTCAGTAGGAGCAACTATCAATGTCATGTTAGCTAGTGTTCTAGCAGAAGGTACTACAATAATAGATAATGCTGCTAAAGAACCTCATATAGTAGATGTAGCTAATTTTTTAAATACTATGGGGGCTAATATTAAAGGAGCAGGAACAGATACTATAAAAATAACAGGAGTAAATGAACTTACTGGAAACACTACATATTCAGTAATTCCAGACCAGATTGAAGCCGGAACATTTATGGTAGCTGCTGTTGCTACAAAAGGAGATATTCTTTTAAAAAATTGTATTACCAAACACTTAGAATCAATTACTGCAAAAATTACTGAAGTTGGTGGAATTGTTGAAGATTATGGTGATTCAATTCGTGTACATTGTAATAGACGACCAATGAAGGCAAATATAAAAACTTTACCTTATCCAGGATTTCCAACAGATATGCAATCTCAAATGGGAGTAATTCTAGCTATTGCAGATGGGACAAGTACAATAAATGAAAGCATTTGGGATTCGCGTTTTCAATATACAGAAGAGCTTAATAAAATGGGTGCTAAAATAACAGCTCAGGGAAAATCAGCATTTTTTGAAGGAGTAAAAGAATTAAAAGGAGCACCTGTATATGCATCAGATTTACGTGCTGGTGCCGCACTTATTGTTGCAGGAATTGTGGCAAAAGGCTCAACTGAAATATATAATTTAGAATATATTGATAGAGGCTATGAAAACATAGAAGAAAAATTCCGTAAACTTGGTGCAAAAATAAAACGAATAGAAGAATAAGAGGAAATACAGATGTTAAACTTTTGTAGCTTATACAGTGGAAGCAGCGGAAACTGCTTATTTGTAGAAACAGAAAATACTAAATTGCTTGTTGATGCTGGAGTAAGTCTAAAGAAAATCGAAGAAGGCTTACGGAACTTTGAATATTTCTGTATCTGATATTAATGCTGTAATCGTAACACATGAACATACAGATCATATACAAAGTGTAGGAAATTTATCAAAAAAATTTAATATTCCAGTATTTGCAACATTACAAACTTTTGATGCAATGCCAAAACAATGTGAAAAAATATCTAATAATAATAAAAAAAATATAGATATAGATGAAAAATTCCAAATTGGAGATATTGAAATTTTGCCATTTGCAATACCTCATGATGCAGCAAATCCTTGTGGATATACTTTATTTGCTGAAAATAAAAAAATTAGTATTGCAACTGATATAGGTCATATGTCTAATTACATTTTAAAACATATTGATGGTAGTGATTTTATATTATTAGAATCTAATTATGATCCTGAAGTTTTAAAATGCACAAAATATCCATTTAAATTGAAAACTAGAATAGCTGGATCTACAGGGCATTTATCTAATCAAATGGCAGGCCAAACTATTAATTATTTAATAAATAACCGGTTTAAAAAGAGCTATACTTGGACATTTAAGTAAAGAAAGTAATTTTCCAGAATTAGCTTACCAAACAGTAATTGACGAAATAATGTCCAATGGTACTAGTCTAGAAAATTTCAGGCTTTCTGTAGCTAATAGAACTTCTCCTGGAAAATTAATACATATTTAATTTATATAAATGTAGAGAAATTATAATCAACAATTAAAAAAAATGGTGGTTAAAACTATTTTTGACAATTTGTTTATATTATTAAGGGGCTTGATTTTTAATTTCTCTACAAGATAAAAAACTTTTATTGATAATTTAAATTTTATTTTAATCTTGATCATTTATTTCTTTTAAAATTTTTTTGGTAAATATTTTTATAATTAAATTTTTTATTACAAGAAAAATCAATATAAATAATATTATTTTAAAAATCATATAAACTTCCTTTGAATCTAAATTTTTTGATCAAATTTTTATACTTTTCATCATTAATAATAACCTATTTTACATAATTTGTCAAGAAAAACTTTTTTACATTTTTTGACAAATTTCGACTTTTTTTATTCATCATTTATGGCAAATGATACCTGTTCTTTATTGAAAATGCTAATAAGTACTAAATTTATTTTGTCAGCTTTTGTATTATTTTTGGAAAAATTTAGCAAAATTTATTGACCAAACAATGAAAGTATGATAATATATGTTCCAGATAGATCGTAATCTTATGGTAAGAGGAGGTAATAAAAATGAAATCAACAGGTATAGTAAGAAAGCTAGATGAATTAGGCAGAATAGTAATTCCAAAAGAAATTAGAAATAAATTAAATATAGAACAAAAAGATTCTATTGAAATATATATAGACGGAAACTCTATTGTTTTAAAAAAATTTGAATCTAATTGTATTTTTTGTAATAATTCAAAAAATTTAATATCATACAATGATAAGTATATTTGCCAAAAATGTTTATCAAGAATTTGTGATTTTAATTCACAAAATAATGAATAAAATAAAATTGAGAATATCAAATTTTTCTCTAAAATTTTTTAATTTCGATATTCTCAATTTTTTTATTTTATAAAATATTTATATATTTCATTTTTATTTACTTTTCTATCTTTTGCAATTTGTTTTATAATTTCTTTTTTATCTAACCCATTTTTTTCATAAAACTTATAATGCTCTTCTAAACTTAGATTATTTAAAATATTTTCTTTTTTCTTTTTTTCTGCACCCTCAATTAATAAAACTATTTCTCCAATTAAATGATCACTTTTTTCAATAAGTTCTTCGATATTACATCTAATAAATTCTTCATGAATTTTTGTCATCTCTCTTGCCACAACAATTTTTCTTTTTCCTACAATATCTTTTAAATTACTTAATGTTTCTTTTATTTTATGTGGTGACTCATAAATTATACAGGTTTTTGTTTCATTTCGAATTTCCTCTAATTTTTCTTTTCTTAATTTTTTATTTAATGGTAAAAATCCTAAAAAAACAAATTCCTTTGTATCTAATCCAGATGCAATCAAGCCATTAATTGCTGCACATGCTCCTGGAATAGGAATAACTTTAATATTTTCAGATATAGCTTTTTTTACAAGAACTTCTCCCGGATCTGAAATTCCCGGTGTTCCAGCATCTGAAACAATGGCAATATTATTTCCTTCTTTTAATTTATTTATTAATAAGTTTTCTCTCTCCTCTTCATTATGCCTATGATTACTAATTAAAGGCTTTTTTATATTGAAATGGTTTAATAATTTTAAAGTATTTCTAGTATCTTCTGCAGCTATTAAATCAACTTCTTTTAACACTCTTAAAGCTCTCAATGTTATATCTTCTAAATTTCCAATTGGTGTTGCAACTAAATATAAATTTCCATTCATTTTTACTACAATTCCTTTCTCTAGCTTTAAAATATATGCATTCATTTAATTTGGTTTTATTATTATTTATTTTTATTTATTAGTTTTATTATTTATTTACTTATTTATTATTTATTATTTTTTATTTATTTTTTAATTTATTATTTTTTATTATTTATTATTTATTATTTTTTATTTATTATTTAATTTATTATTATTATTTTTTTTTTATTTACTATTTATTATTTTTTAATTATTTATTTTTTATTATTTATTATTTATTTTTTATTATTTATTTTTTATTATTTATTATTTATTATTTATTATTTATTTTTTATTTTTTATTTTTTATTTTTTATTTTTTTTTATTTATTTTTTTTTTTTTATTATTTTTTTTTTTTTTTTTTTTTTT
>CALXCB010000042.1 GCA_944386695.1 uncultured Clostridia bacterium
TTTTGGATTTTCATGCTTCGATTTTTTTAATTATTTTTAAATATTCTTTTTTTAATTTTTTATTTTCTTTTTTATAATTATTTTTTTCATTTAATAAAAAATTACAATAAAAATTTATTTTTATATATCCAATTATTTTTAAATTTTTAAAAATATTCTTTGCAATTTTTTTATTTATTGAATATTTATTTATTTTATTAAAAATTATATTTATATTTTTTAAATTAATTTTATTTTCTATAATTAATTTATCTATTATTTTTTTATTTATTTTTATTTTTTCTAACTCCATTTCAAAAATAAAAATAAATTTATTTGCAATATTATTTAATTTTTCTATTTTCACGAATTCATTAATATTTATTTCTTTAAATTTAAAATTATTTTTAGAAATTTCTTTCAAATTATTTAAAATTAATGTTTTCCCAACATCTTTCTCTCCTATTATAGCTATAATTTTTTTATTTTCATTTATTTTTAAATTATTAATATTATTTTTTTTATATTTTAATAATTCCTCATCTTTTTTATTTATTAAGTTTTTTAAAAATTCAATTTCTTCTTTTATTTTTTTATTATTATTTATTTTTATTTTTTTTATTTTTTCAATAAATTCTTTAATATTTATTTCTTCATTAAAAAAAATATTTTTTATATTTTCATTTTTTAATTTATTTTCTAATTCTTCATTTTTATTTTCTAAAATAAAAAATATATTTATTTCATTGTTTATTTTTTTTATATTTTTTATTAGATCTATTATTTTTATTTCACCATTTAATTTTTCATATAAAATTAAAATGTCTATATTTTTATTTTTTTGTAAAATTTCTAAAATTCCTTCTTTATAAAAAATATCGTTTTCCACAACATTAAAAGAACTATCTTTTTTTAAAATATTATTTAAGTTTTGATTTCCTATTGCTGTTAATATTTTTATTATTTTTATCACCTCTTTTTTATATAGTTTTCCACAATTTTTACTCATCTTGTGAATAAATATTTATAATATTTCCTTCTACTACTTCCTTCTCTTTTTCTGAGCATTCTATTTTTGCTAAAATATGTTCATCACCAATAAACATTAGACTTTCTCCTCTTTTTAAAGATTTTATTTCTATTTTTTCTTTTTCAGATAAATTTATATTTTCAGATAAAATTTTTATATTTTCTTCTTCTAATGAAAAAAATGATTTTAAACTTGAATTATTTAAAATGCTTTTTCCATATGTTCCTTTTTCTAAGCTAAATAAATCTGATATATCTTGAGTAATTGCTACTCCACTTCCTCCGTACTTTCTTATTGTTTTAAAAATTTTATATATAAATGAAGCAACTTCTTTATTTGATGTAACACCAATTAATCTCCATATCTCATCTAAATAAATTGCTTTTTTATTTTTTCTATTTTTTTTTATTTTGTCCCAAAATAAATCTGTAAATAAATACATACCATATTTTAAATTTTCTTCACCAAGTTCATATACATCTGCAATAATTAATTTATTATTTAATTCCACATTTGTATGATTATTAAAAAAATTAAGAGATCCTTTTACAAATGGAATTAATTTTATACCAAATTTTTTTGTTTTTTCATCTTTTTTTAATATAGAATATAAATCTTCTAAAATTGGCATATCAATACTTGATTTAAATTTTTTTGAAATAATATTATTTTTATTTTCAATAAATAGACTTTCATCATCAAAAGTAATACTTTTTAAATTATATACTTCTATTAATTTCTCTTCTAAAAGTGCTTTTTCTTCTTCGTTTATTTCTCCAAAAATTAAATTAAAAAATCCCATTAATTTAGAAATTTTTGTTGCTAAATAACCTTGCTCTCCCTCTTCTAATGATTCTTGACGAATGTCTAAAATATTTACATAAGTTTGAGATGAGGGACCAATTTTAATTTCGGCTCCATGTAATGTTTTTGCTAAATTTGAATATTCTCTTTCTGGATCTATTACATATTGTTCTATGCCTACTAATCTATATCTTAAAATTAATAGTTTAGTATAAAAAGATTTTCCAGCACCAGATGTTCCAAAAATACACATATTTGCATTTTTGTATTTATCAGTATTATATCTATCTACAAAAATTAAAGAATTGTTATAAATATTTTTTCCAATAAAAATTCCATTTTCATCAAAAATCGTAGAACTTATAAACGGGTATGTTGAAATTAATCCAGATGTTAAAACATTTCTTTTAGCAGAATTTTTAATATCTATATTATTTTCCATGATTGGTAAACAAGCTTTAAAAAGTTGTTCTTGCCTAAAGTTTGCTCTTCTTGTTTGCATTCCTTTACTCTGCATAATTCCTTCTATACTATTTAAATAATATTCTAAATCTTTTATATTATCTGCAAAAATATTAACATATATATAAAGAAAATATAATTCTTCATTGTTAACTTGCATTTCTTTTCTTATATATTTAGCATCATTATATGTATAAATTGCAATATCTATATCTTCTCTATTCTGATTATTTTGCTCAATATCGACTCCAACATTACCTATATAATATGTTAAGTCCTTTATTGTTTTATATTGATCTTGCTTTTCATAAAATATAGAAATATTCATATTAATATTTGTTTCTAAAATTGTTTTTAGCAGAACATCACTCTGCTCTCTATAATAATTTACTACAATTAGTCCACTATATAATAAATTATCTACTTCCAAGTATTTTGGATTTTTCATATTTAAATATGCTGGTGCTATATTATCTTGTAAATTTCTAGTTCCTTCAAAAAAACAATTTTCTTTTTTGCTTATTTTTTTATTTTCTTTTTTAAAAAATTTATCTAAAAAAATTTTACCACTCCTTTTATTTATTATTTTTATTTATTTAATTTTTTATTTTTAATTTTTTTATTTTTAATTAATTTATTGTTTTTATATTATTTATTATTATTATTTATTATTTATTTATTTATTATTTATTATTTATTTATTATTTATTTATTATTTATTTATTATTTATTATTTATTATTTATTATTTATTTATTATTATTATTATTTATTTATTATTTATTATTTATTTATTTATTATTATTATTTGTTTATTATTTATTATTTATTATTTATTATTTATTATTTATTTTTATTTTTATTTTTATTTTTATTTATTATTATTTTTTTTATTTTAATTATTTATTTCCATTTTATTTTTTATTATTATTTTTTTTATTTTAATTATTTATTTCCAATTTATTTTTTATTATTTTTATTATTTTTGATTTTTTATTTTTTTGTTTTTTGATTTTATTTCAATTATTTTTATTTACTTTAAAAAAATTCTGGCATTAAAAAAAACATTTAGTATTTCTTCTATTTTATTTTTTGAATTTAAATCTTCTACCATATTTCCACATCTAAATAAACACTCTTTTATTTTAAAATATTTTTCATTTAACTCTTGAAAAACAATATCTTCTGAATCATCATTATTATTTGAAATAATAATATAAAAATTTTTACTTGATGAATTTTTTATAGAATTAAATTTCTGAATAAAATTAAAATAATCATTTGCTATTTCTTCTAGATATTTTTTATTTTCTTTTTTTAAATTTTCTTTTATATTTTGAATATTTTTATTTAAATTTTCTTTGCTACTTTGAATTAAAATTTGAATATTAAAATTACACGTTTTCAAAAAAATTTTATAAGAATTTAATATGGCCTCTTTTTCTAAATTTGATTTTAAATTAAAATTAATTGGAATTACTTTGATAATTTTTACATATTTATTATTTTTTAATTTTATAATTCCATTTTCAAAAATTTTATTAATTGGTATCCATTCTTGGGTTGTTAAAATTTCGTCCTTCATTTTCCCTCCTTGACAGATATTATATTACAAAATATTTAAAAGTCAAGAAAAATCGTTCGTCAAATTTCGACAAAACTTTTTTTAAAAAATTTTTTTATTTTTTGTATAAAAAAATTTTTTTGGTTAATAATATATTTAGTAAGGTTAATAACAGTTGTTCCAAGAAGGTTATTAGATTAGATATATCTGGTTTAATAATTTTCGGACAAAGATGTATAATAGTTTTTTTGGAGATTATTATATGTCGGCGATAAGAATATATTGTTTGCAGGTAAGCTGTATATTTATGCGGTTACAATGTAGGTCATATATTCGAGATAAGATTATTTTTATATTTCCTAATGGTTTTTAGTAGTCCTTATAGGATGAATTAAGCTATTAATAGTGTATTCATAGTCGAACAACTGATTTTTAAATTTGGTTTATGGCTTATTTATACAGTAATGTATATTAGGTTAGAAAATTAGGTTTATTAGTCTGAGTAGATATTGTTATTAGCTTTACTTAGACGATAAAAAGCATATCGATATTTTTCGATATGCTTTTATTGATTTTTATACATCTAAATTTTTAACTGATTTAGCATTACTTTCAATAAACTCTCTTCGAGGTCCTACTTCGTCTCCCATAAGTATTGTAAAAGTTTCATCAGCTTTTATAGCATCATCCATTGTTACTTTAACTAATGTTCTTGTTTCTGGATTCATTGTTGTTTCCCATAATTGTTCTGGGTTCATTTCTCCTAAACCTTTATATCTTTGTATTCCAATTTGTTCTCTTGAAATTCCTTTTTCTTCAAGTTCTTTGTAAGAATTTTCTAAATCATCATCTGTATAACAATAAATGTCCTCCATTCCTTTTTTAGATAATTTATATAAAGGTGGTTGTGCTAAAAATACATTACCATTTTCTATTAAAGGCCTCATGTATCTAAAGAAAAATGTTAGTAATAGAGTTCTAATATGTGCACCATCAACATCGGCATCAGCCATTATTATAACCTTTCCATATCTTATTTTTGTAATATCAAAATCAGCTCCTATACCAGCACCAATGGCAATGATTACAGGATTCAATTTATCATTTCCATATATTTTATCTGCTCTTGCTTTTTCAACATTAAGCATTTTACCCCATAACGGTAATATTGCTTGATAACGTCTATCTCTACCTTGTTTTGCACTACCTCCTGCTGAATCACCCTCAACAATATATACTTCACATTCTTCTGCTACTTTACTACTACAATCTGCAAGCTTTCCAGGTAAAGTTGTTGTTTCTAAAGCAGATTTTCTCCTTACTAATTCCCTGGCCTTTCTAGCTGCTTCTCTTGCTCTTGATGCACTTATACATTTTTCTAAAATAGCTTTAGCCACATTTGGATTTTCTTCTAAAAAAGTTGATAAAGCTTCATTTACCATACTCATTACAACACCTGTAACTTCACTATTTCCTAGCTTTGTTTTAGTTTGTCCCTCAAATTGTGCTTCTCTTAATTTTACAGAAACTACAGCCGTTATTCCTTCTCTTATATCTTCACCTTGTAAGTTTGAATCTTTTTCTTTTAAAATATTATGTGATCTTGCATAATCATTAAATACTTTTGTTAATGATCTTTTAAATCCTTCTAAATGAGTTCCACCTTCAACTGTACTAATATTATTTGCAAAAGAATATATATTTTCTGAATAAGATGTTGTATATTGAATTGCTATTTCTACAGGAATTTCTCCATCTTTTTCAATATATATTGGCTTTTTATTTATTTTTTCTTTATTTTTATTTAAAAATTCAACAAAAGAAATTAATCCACCTTCAAAATGAAAATCACCTTTTTTTACTTCTTCTCCCCTTTGATCTTCTATTGTTATTTTAAGACCTTTTGTTAAAAATGCTATTTCTCTAAATCTTGTTTCCAACGTTTCATAATTATAATCTGTTGTTTCAAATATTGTATTATCAGCTAAAAATCTAACTTTTGTTCCTGTCTCTTTTGTCTCACCAATTTTCTTTAGAGGTTCGATAGTTTTTCCTCTTTCAAATTTTATTGCATATATTCCACCATCTCTTTTTACTGTAACTTCTGTCCATTCTGATAAAGCATTAACAACAGATGCTCCTACTCCATGAAGTCCTCCCGCAACTTTGTATCCACTATCTCCACCAAACTTTCCACCAGCATGAAGAACAGTATAAACAGTTTCTACAGTAGAAAGTTTCGTCTTTGGATGTATTTCAACAGGTATTCCCCTACCATTGTCTGTTACACTAATAATATTTCCCTTTTCTATAACAATATTAATTTCTGTACAGTAACCAGCTAAAGCCTCATCAACACCGTTATCAACAATCTCATATACTAAATGGTGAAGCCCTCTTACAGATGTGCTTCCTATATACATACCAGGTCTTTTTCTTACGGGATCAAGTCCTTCCAGAACCTGTATTTGTTCAGCACCATATTCATGTTCATATTTTTCCATTATTTTTGTCCTTCCCTTCTTCGATAATTCATACCTTATATAATAATTGTAAATTTAAAATTTGTCAAATAAATTTTTTTCTAAAATTATAATTTATTTTTTATTTCTAAAATTTACATACTAATCTTCAAATATCTCTCCATTTTTTACATTAAATATTTTTGCATCCATATCATTTAATAAAATTTTATCTGTACAAGTAATAATTACTTGTGTATCTTTTATATTTTCAATAAAATTATTTCTTCTTTTTTCATCTAACTCAGACATAAAATCGTCTAACAATAAAATAGGGTTTTCTCCTATTTCTTCATATATTACTTGAAGTTCTGAAATTTTAAGAGAAAGCATAGCTGTTCTATGTTGTCCTTGCGATCCATAAATATTAACTAAAAGATCATTTAAAAATATTTGAAAATCATCTCTATGAACACCTCTTGTTGTATATCCTTTTATAATATCTAATTTTCGCCTTTCTTTTAAAAATTCTCTATATTTATTTTCATCTAAACAATCAGTAATATATTCTATTTTTATATCTTCTTTATTGCCAGTAATATTATTATGAATATTTTTTATTTTATTTTTTATTTTTTCAATAAATTCTTTTCTATAATCGGCAATTATTTTTCCATATTTAATTAATTGTTCATCCCATATTTCTAATAATTCTTCATTTGCATTTTCTAATTTTATTTTTTTTAAATAATTATTTCTTTCATCCAAAGTTTTTTTATATAAATTATATATATGCATATAATTTGGTCTCAATTGACTTATCATAATATTTAAAAATTTTCTTCTATTTTGCGGTCCTCCTTTTAATATATTTATATCTTCAGGAGTAAAAATTACAATATGAATATTTCCTAATAATTCACTTAATTTTTTTATTTTTATTTTATTAATTAAAATATTTTTATTATTCGAAATATTCATTTTTATATTTCCTTCTCTATCTGATTTTTGAAAATTAATTTCTATTTGTGCAGTGTTTTCTTTAAATTTAATTAATTCTAAATCTTTATTAGTTCTAAAAGATTTCCCCATACTACATAAATAAATTGCTTCTATTATATTTGTTTTTCCTTGGGCATTTTCACCATAAAAAATATTTATTTTTTTACTAAAATTAATTTCTTGATTTTTATAATTTCTAAAATTATTTATATTTATTTTTTCTATCCACATATATTTTTTCTCCATATTTCTTTAATGTAAACTTTAAATTTCTATTTTATTCTTTTTTATTCTTTTTTTTACTATTTTTTTCTATTTTTTACATATTTTATAAAAAAATCAAATATTATTT
The DNA here is from genome assembly GCA_944386695.1 of uncultured Clostridia bacterium. GTDB lineage: Bacteria > Bacillota > Clostridia > TANB77 > CAG-508 > CAG-269. The sequence continues at coordinate 7,655 of CALXCB010000042.1, forward strand.
TTTTATTTTTTATAAATTAATTTTTATTAAAAGCGATTCTCGTGGCTCTGTTTAATTTTGAAAAAGCTTGTTTTCACTAATTTTCACTTATATTTATTTATTATTGTTTATTTTTGTTTTTTTAGATATTTTTATCTTTTTTTATTTATTTTTATCTATTTTTATCTTTTTTTTACTATTTTTTTCATTAATTATTTTATTTATTTTTATTTTTATTGATAAATTAATCGCTTATTTTTAAAAAATCGCTTATTTTTAATTTTCGTGCGTCACTTTTTTTACTTTTTTGACAATTATCCACATTTTGTTAAAACATTGTGGATAATTATTTTATTTTTTTATAAAATAAGGCAAGAGATTTTTTCTCTTACCCTATTTTTGAAATTCTTTTTTATTCACCCTTTAGTCTAATCGGTAAAATCATATATACATAATCATTATTTTCTACGGATTTTATTAAACATGGTGAAACATTACTTCCAAATTCAATATAAATTTCTTCCTCATCAATAGCCTTTAAACTATCAAGAAAATATTTTGGATTAAATCCAACTTCTAAATTTTTTCCTTCAGTTGAAATAAAAACTTCTTCTTTAGCATCTCCAGTTTGATTTGTACAAAGTATTGTAAGTTTTCCTATGTCAACTGTAACTTTAACAGGATATTTTTTCTCTTTTTCAATACTTGATGATGAAATTAAACTAATTCTTTCAAAACTATTTTGTAAATTTCCTTTTTCTACTCTAATTCTCGTTTGCCAACTTGTTGGTATAACTGTTGAATAATTTAAAAATTCTCCTTCTAAAATTCTTGTAACAACTTTACAATTTTCCATTTCGAAAACTGCTTGATTTTTAGCAACTCCAATTGTTATTGGTTCAAAAGAATCTGTTAAAATTTTATTTACTTCGTTTAATGTTTTAGCAGGAATAACAGCTTTAAAGTCATTTACTGGGACTGGTATATTAATAGTTCTTAAAGCTAATCTAAATCCATCAACAGCTACTACATTTAATTTATTATTTTTTACTTCGAATAAGCAACCTGTAAAAATTGGTCTATTTTCTTCTGTACTTACTGCAAAAATTGTTTTTCTGATCATATTTTTTAGAGCTCCTTGCTCTAAATTTATAGAATTTTCAACTTCTATTTTTGGTAATTCCGGAAATTCATCTGGATTCATTGTTGCTAATTTATATAAAGCTCCTTCACATTCAATAGTTAATAAATTATTTTCATTAAGGCTAATATTAATTTCTGTATCTGGTAATTTTCTTATAATTTCTGTAAACATCATTGCATTTACTACTATACTTCCTTGTTCTTTAATGTCACATTCCATTGTATATTCAATACCAAGTTCTAAATCATATGTTGTAAGTTTTATTTCATTATCATTTGTTTGAATTAATATTCCTTCTAGTATAGGCATTGTTGTTTTTGAAGCTACTCCTTTTACTACGGAGTTAAGAGCTTTTATAATTTTATCTTTATAACAAACAAATTTCATTAATCAATCCATCCTTTCTATTTGCTTTTTATTTATAATATTAATTTAATATATTTAGTAGTAGTAGTAGTAGGTGTTGTGGAAACTGTGGAAAACCATGTGGAAATCTTATGTCCGTAGTAAAACATCTATGGATAATTCTGTGGATAAGTCGATATAGTTATCCACAGTTTCCACATCGAAGTGTGGAAAAAGAGTTATCAACAGTTTTTAAACAGGTTGTCCACAAATAGGATGTGGATAACCAATGTAGCTGTTCCGTAAAAGTCTATCGATTGGTGTTCTATCGAACGAAAATTTTTACAAACATAAATTTCAAAAAAATCCAGTTTTCTATTAATTTTTAGTAAGTTGATTAATCTTCAACATTTAATATAATACTTTTCACACTTTCCACAATTAGTTTTGTATTAGTTTTTTCTTTTATTTCTTTTCCTATTTTTTTATAAGCGTGCATTACTGTTGAGTGATCTCTATTTCCAAAATCTATGCCTATTTGAGGGAAACTCATATTAGCAACTTCTCTGCATAAATACATTGCAATTTGTCTTGGAAAAGCTATGGTATTTGAGCGTTTATCACTAGATAAATCTTTTTTGTCAATACTAAAATATTTTGCAACAGTTTCTTGAATATAGTCTGAAGATATTACTTTTTCTTTTTTAGAAATGAATTCATTTATAACATTTTCAGCTAATTCTATGGTTATAGAACTATGAGTAAGTGAAGCCCTTGCTACTATTTTATTGAATACACCTTCTAACTCACGGATATTTGAATCGATTTTGGTTGCTATATTTGCAAGAATTCCATCATCAATTATTATATTTTCGTCTAAAGCTTTTTTTCTTAAGATAGCAACTCTAGTTTCATAGTCTGGACAAGAAATATCTGCTAATAGTCCCCATTCAAATCGTGATTTTAATCGATCTTCTAAAAAAGGTATATCCCTAGGAGGTTTGTCACTTGAGATAATAATTTGTTTTCCATTTTCGTATAAAGTGTTGAATGTGTGGAAAAATTCTTCTTGGACTCTTTCTTTTTTAGCAATAAATTGAATGTCATCAATTAAAAGAGCATCTGCTGAACGATATTTATTACGAAAAGGATCATTTTTTCCATCTCTAATAGAATTGATCAAATGATTTGTAAATTTTTCAGATGTTACATAAACAATATTCATTGAACGATTGTTTTGTAAAATTCTATTTCCAACGGCTTGCATTAAATGTGTTTTTCCTAAACCTACACCACCATAAATAAACAATGGGTTGTAAGTTTTTGCTGGATTGTCTCCTACAGCTAAAGCAGCTGCGTGAGCAAATCTATTGTTATTTCCAACGACAAAAGTGTCAAATGTGTATTTGGGATTTAAACTTTGATTAGAATAATCGATTTCATCTTCTGTTTGCTTAGGTGGTGAAACAATAATACTATTTTCTTTTTCTGCCGCACTATTGTCCAAATCTAAAGAATGTACGGAAAAAGTATATTCTTTGTTAGTAATATACTGAATTGTGTTTAGAAGTAAACTTGCGTATCGTGTATCAAGCATATCTTTTATATAATGAGAATCGCATTGAAAAACAATATGTGAGTCAGTAATTGATTCTATAATCAGTGGCTCGAAATATGTTCTAAAAGAGATTGGAGTAACTTCTTGTCTCATCAATTCTTGTATTTTACGCATAAGCATATCGTTGTCTTCCATAAACATCTCCTTTCTAAAAAATTAATATATTTGCAAAAATTTATGAAAAAAGTTATCCACAAAGTTATCCACATGTGTTGATAACTTTGTAATATTTCCGTAAAAAAACGTTGATTTTACGAACACAAATTTTCAAAATAAAATTGAGTAAATTAGGCACTTTCGGAAATTTTACAAAAATAAAATTATATTGTAAAATTTGTTCGAAAATTTGTTAGTAACCTGTGGAAAACCTGTGCATAACTTTTTAAAAATTTACATTTTTTTGAAATATTATAACGATAAAAGAGTTATACAACATTTTTTTTGAAAATGCAACACAAAATTCAAAAAATGTACAAAAAAGAAGCATAAAGATAAAAAAGAATAGAAAAAGAAAAAATTGATTTAAATTTATAAAATAATTTTAATAAAAACTGTTAAAAGTGTTATTAAAAAAAAAAAAAAAAAAAAATCATAAAAATTCATTGACT
>CALXCB010000043.1 GCA_944386695.1 uncultured Clostridia bacterium
TCTCTGACTTTTAAAGTAAAGTCTTTTGTTGTTACATTTCCAGAGTTATCTTCTATTTTATATGTTAAATTATATTCTCCTGCTGTATTTAGGTCATATTCTCCTATTATCTCTCTATTAGGATTAGAATCAATATCATCTGCACTCATTATTACATCTACTAAATTTTTATCATATCCTGTTTCTACAACATAAACATCATCCAAAACAATTATTGGTGGCGTTGTATCTGATATTTCAACTTGCTCATTTTGCTCATTTGATATTTCATTATTTTCTTTTTTAATATTCCAAAAGCAAATTGCAGAACCTATTATTATAGCTATAATTATTATTAATATTATTAATATAGTTTTCTTTTTAAAATTAAAAGACATCGAATTCCACCTTTTTATAGTTTTATTATTTTTTCCCAAGATAAGTTTTCTTTTCCAAAGTGACCGTAATTTGTGGTTAAACGATATATTGGTTTTCTTAAGTCTAAATAGTTAATTATTCCTGTAGGAGTTAAATCAAAATTATTATTTATTTTTTCTATGATTTCTTCCTCTGGAATTGTATTAGTTCCAAATGTATCTACATAAATAGATACCGGTTTTGCAACTCCTATTGCATATGCGAACTGAACTTCACATTTACTTGCATAATTGTTCGCTACTATATTTTTGGCAATATGTCTTGCCATATAGCTTGCTGATCTATCAACTTTTGTAGGATCTTTTCCTGAAAAAGCTCCTCCACCATGACGACTATATCCACCATATGTATCTACAATTATTTTTCTTCCTGTTAATCCACTATCTCCAAAAGGACCACCTATTACAAATCTTCCTGTTGGATTGATATAATATTTAGTATTTTCATCTAACAAATTACTTGGTACTATTTTATTAATTACTTTTTCTTTTATGTCTTTTTTTAGTATATTTAAATCTGTATTTTCCTTGTGTTGTGTTGAAACAACTATTGTATCGACTCTTATAGGAATGTTATTATCATATTCTACAGTTACCTGAACTTTACCATCAGGTTTTATGTAATCTATAATATTTTCTTTTCTTACAATAGATAATTGTTTGGCAAGTTTATGTGCTAAAGATATTGGTAATGGCATTAACTCTTCTGTTTCATTACATGCAAAGCCAAACATCAATCCTTGGTCTCCTGCTCCAAGTGATTCTATTTCTCCTTGTTTTTCTTCTAAGGATTTATCTACCCCTAAGGCAATATCTGAAGATTGTTTCGACAGATTTACTATTATTTTACAAGTTCTATAATCTATATCTGTTTTGCTATCTTCAAAACCTACTTCTTTAATTGTATCTCTTACAACTTTTTCAATATCTACATCAGCATTTGATGTAATTTCTCCAGTTATATAAATTTCTCCTTTTCCAGCTACTGTTTCACAAGCTACTCTTGAAAATGGATCTGGTGCTAAATAGCTATCTAATATACTATCTGATATATAATCACATAGTTTATCTGGATGTCCTTCAGTTACACTTTCTGATGTAAATAATTTTTTCATAGATAAATTCTCCTTTACAAAAATCGGTAAGTACTATTATAATATTTGTTGGAATGATTGTCAAGAATTCATTCTAATCCAAACAGAACAACTCTTTCCTTTGACTTTAAAAATTCCGGCAACCATCATCTCCTATTGTTACAACATCTACGCAATTGTCTAAACAATCGATAAATTTTTCTCCGCTGAAACTTGTTCCCACATACATTTTTTTCTCTGCATCAAACGAGTTAGACGCTATTACTGCTAAGCCAGAATTTAAATGTCTATTGTCTCCTTCTCTTGTCCATCCGATTACATTCTTATGGTCAAAATAATCATGTTGTCTGCCATAAGCTTTTAATTTTCTAAGAGTTAATAATGTTTTTATTCTATCAACTGGTGCAACATGTGAATAAGGGATTCCAAATAAATCACCATAAAATACACAAGGGTATCCATCTTTTCTAAGTAATATAACAGAATAAGCTAGTTGCTTTAACCATGGTGCCACAAAGCTTTGTAAAGCTTGTCCGTGGTTGTGTATCATGATTATCAACAAAGGTAACAGCTTTTGCTGGATTTTCTTTAACTAAAGTATGATCTAATAATTTTGACATATCAAATTCTGGATTTGTTGAAGCACTATAGAAATTATTATGTAATGGAACATCAAATAATGACATTATTCCATTCACATCAGTTAAATATTTATGCAATTTTGATACATCATAACTCCAATATTCACCTACTGTAAATAATTCTTTTTGTGTCTGCTCTCTTATATATGATAACCAATCTTTATAAAAACCAGAATCTATATGTTTAACAGCATCTAATCTAAATCCATCTACTCTTGTTGTTTTTTGATACCATAGCCCCCATCTTTTACATTCTTCTATTACTTCTTTATTTGAAAAATCTAAATCTGCTCCCATTAAATAATCAAAATTAGCAAATTCATTATCTACTGCCTTTCGCCATTCTTTATCTTTAAATTTAAAAATTGCGTGTTCACCTGTTTGACTATTTATATCAATTCCAGTAAAATGTGTCCAGTTCCACTCAAAATCAGAATATTTATTATTTCTTGCTGGAAATGTAAACTTAGTTGCTGCTTTTATCTTTTCTATGTCGCCTTCTTTATTATGATCACCCCATTCACATTTGTTTGCTAAAATATCTTGTTCTTTATCAGCTCCCATTTTATGATTTAAAACAATATCAGCATATACATTTATTCCATTTTGTTTTAAACTTTCTATTGCTCTTAAATATTCGTCTTTTGTTCCATATTTAGTAGGAATGCTCCCTTTTTGATCGAATTCACCTAGATCATACATATCATATACACCATATCCGACCTCATTTCGACCACCAATTCCTTTATATGCTGGTGGAAGCCAAACTGATGTTATTCCAAGACTTGGCAAGTCCTGAGCTTCTCTTCTTACTTTATTCCATAGTCCTTCTGGTACATTTAGATACCATTCAAAATATTGTAACATTGTTCCGTTTATTTGTTTCATTTGTTCTTACATCTTCTTTCTTTTGATTGTTTTATATATTTCTTTACTTTGTCTCCAAAAATATTAAATCCTTTACAACTTCTCCTGCAATAATAAGCCCTGCAACAGAAGGTACAAATGAGATACTTCCTGGTGTTGGTTTACAATTGCGAAGTTCATTTTTATTTAATTTTATTGGTTCTTCTTTAGAGTATACGACTTTTAGTTTATCAATTCCTCTTGCTCTTAATTCTTTTCTCATTACTTTTGCTAAAGGACAGATATTTGTTTTATAAATATCTGTCACTTCAAACTTTGTGGGATCTAATTTGTTTCCTGTTCCCATACATGATATTATTGGTGTATTTAATTTTTTTGCTCTTAATACTAATTCAATTTTTGCTGTTACTGTATCTACACAGTCTACAATATAATCTATTGTGTTGTCCAGAATTTTATTACTAGTTGGCATAAAAAATTCTTGATAAATTTCTACTTTGGCATTTGGATTTATTTCTAAAATTCTTTCTCTTGCCACTTCTACTTTTGGTTTTCCAATTGTTTTTGTTGTAGCTATAATTTGTCTATTTATGTTTGTTATATCTACTTTATCATTATCTACTAAAACAAAATTTCCTATGCCACTTCTTACTAATCCTTCTACAACATATGATCCGACTCCTCCAATTCCAAATATCGCAACTTTTGAGTTATTTAATTTTTGTGTCGAATCTTTTCCTATTAATCGTTCTGTTCTTGAAAATGGATTTGGCATTTTATTGAGTTACCTCCATATTCATATCTGAATCCATATCTGAATTTATGTCTGTATTCATATCAGTATAAGTATCCATATATGTATTTGTGTCTGTCATTTGTGTATCCATAGAATCAAAAGAAGAATAAGCAGATGAATATGCAGATGAATATATAGATAGTCCCATACCAGCTAGGAAAGCTCCGCCAAATGCTGCTGATGTCATATTACTGTTTAAAATACCCATAACTGCTGTAGGTAATATTCCTGGTAAATAATATGATATAGGGTTATCTTCTCCTGTTAATCCTATTTGTTGCATTTGAGTATCATTTAATTGTGTTAATCTAGTACTCATTTGCACATATAGATTTTGAAGATATTCTGCATCAGAACCATTTAAAACTAACATATCACCTTCTTCTATATTTGTTGTTACTGCATTTGCATCAAATGTTTTACTGTTTTTATATGTTGCTGTCATAGTTGATGTTTCTCCATTGTTAGATAATTCAGCAAGTGAGTAATTGTCTATATATGTACAAGTTTCTGCTACTGTGTTTAAACTATCAATTCCTGTATATTGTAGTTGTAGAGATATAGTTTTATTACTTGAAGTATCTGGGTTTAATGTTATATTATAAATTAAACTATCACTTGATTTTTCTTTATTTATTGTTATTGATTGACTTGTAGTTTGAGTGGTTCCTGTAGTTTGTGTATCTGTCAATGATTGTTGACTAGTATTTGTTGAACCAGTTGAATTCTCTAACATTGATGTTTGTATCTCAATACCATTATTATTTTGAATCAAAGATATTTGATCTCCTTTGTCATCTCCTAATATAATTTGATATAATTTGCGTTTTTGTACATTTAGTGTTACACTTAAATTAGTTACTTCTGTTGATGTAATTTCTTGGTTTAATGAATCTATCATCTGTTGTATGGTTGTATCTAAATCTGTAGTTGAAGACTCAGATGATTCATTTATTAATTCTTGGATCTTTCCTTTTACTAATGTATCTTGTTTTAATGTTTCTAAAATTTTAATCACTATTGTTTTTAATTGATCAGTATTCATTTGTAATTTATATACTGTATCATCTGATACAGTTTCTTTTGAAAACATACTATCATCTAAATTTTCTGTTAAAACATTAGAATATGTATTTTTTATTGTTTCTAATTCTTCATCTGTAAATAATGGTTCTGATGAAGTACTTGAGAAATCTATTTTATCAGGTAAACTCTCAATTCTTTCTGCACTTAATCCTAATGCTTCTCCCCATTGTTTTAAATTATTGTTTTCTACAGCTAAATATTTTTCTAGTATATTGTTTATTTTTATTCCATATGTATCATTTTGGCTAAAATATTCTAAATCTACATTTTCTGTATCTGAGTAATTTATTTTTATATTTTGTTGAGAAACTTTATTTGTTGCATTTTTCGTACCTTCAAAAGTAATATTGTAATTTTGTAAAGCTTCTTGTTGTGCTTCTGATAATGCATCATAATTTGTATAATCAACTTTAATTTCTCCATTATTTGTGTATGGAGTATTTTTTTGTTTTTCTCTGTAAGCTGTTAGACTGTCGTCTTGTAAAACTTCTAATAACTCATTACTTGTTCCTAAATATTTAAAAAACATCTCCTTGTCTGATTTAAATAAATCTGTGCCAAAATATGCAAAAGCTAAGCCTCCACATATTAAAATTAGTAAAATCAAAAATATTATTATTAATATTTTTATACTTTTTTTCATTATTCTTCCATCTCCTTTTATTATTTTTAATAATTATCCAAAAAATGATATTTTTGTTTATCTTTTGTGTAGGAAATAATTGTATCTAGGTTTACATTTTGAGTACAGTTAAATATGTTGATGTCTGCATTTTTAAAATTTTCTTTTAATTGTTTTATAAGCTTTTTTGTTTCTTCTCTTTTAGATGAGGTTTTATTTTCATTATTTGTAATTTTACAAGCACATTTTATAAATTCTAAACTATTTTTTTCTGCCCAGCTTATAATATCGTCTTCTTTTACTAAATACAATGGCCTTATTAATTCCATACCTGGATGTGAAGTACTTTTTAGTTTTGGCATCATTGTTTGCATTTTTCCTGCATAAATAATTCCCATAAGTACTGTTTCGATTACATCGTCAAAATGATGTCCAAGTGCAATCTTATTACATCCAAGTTCCTGTGCTTTATTATATAAATATCCTCTTCTCATTCTTGCACACAAATAACATTGATGATCAGTCATTCTATCTATTCTAGCAAAAATATCTGTTTCAAACATTGTAATAGGAATATTTAATAATTTACTGTTTTCTATGATTTTTTGCTTGTTTTTTTCATCATATCCTGGATTCATTACTATAAACTCTAAATCGAAATTGTTTTTTCCATGTTTTTTTAATTCTTGTAAACATTTTGCAAGAAGCATGGAATCTTTTCCACCAGATATACAAACAGCAATTTTGTCTTTATCTTGTATCATATCATATTCTATTATAGCTTTTACAAATTTTGCCCATATATTTTTTCTATAACTAGTTATAATTGACCTTTCTATTTCTTCATATTTTTCCATACAAGTCTAATTCTCCTACGACATAATAATATCATAAAAAGTAAAAAACAACAATTAATTCTTTAAAATTTATTGATTTTTTTATTCAAAGATCAATTGTTGTTTTTATATAAAATTACATTTCTGCATAATCATCTGGTATTTCAAATAAACTTTCATCGATATTATCTGAAAACTCAACTTTTAACAGCTCTTCATTTTCATTAGTTATATTTTTTATATAAGAAATCTTATCTCCATCAAAATATAGACGAGTTTTTAATTCACCTTCATCGTAATCATAAGCACCTATGACAAATGTTGATATTCCATCATATTCCTCATAATAATATCTTGTACCATTTATTTTTTCATAACCACTTGTATAGTCTTCGTTTTCGATCCCTGCTAATTCATTTTTTAAAATATCTGCATCTATTTGACTACTATCATACAAGTAATATTCTTTCTCCAAGTGCATTATATAATAAGCAGCATCATCTTTTACTAAAGTGGTTGTATGATCATCATTTGACTTTGCATCTATACTCATAGAATTTCCGCTTTTTGATATAGTTAAACTATAATTTGTATCCGGATTTTCTTCAGTTATAGCAAAAGTATAAGTTTGTTTTTCACAAATATCTTGATACATTTGTATAGTCATATCTTTTTGTTTTCTATTTAACATAAATATTATAGTTAAAATTAATGCGATGATTAATATTATAACAATTATTTTTGGTATTATATTCTTTTTCTTCATCTAATCACCTAAACAAATTCCTATATTTCTTGCTGTTTTAATTAAGTCATCATCCATTTTTATAGTTTTCATATTACTTTCTTTAGTTCCGCCTTCAACAGCTCCGATTTCTTTGTTATTTCCTACAACATCTTCTAAAGAAACACAATCTAATTTACCATTTCTTAATACTGTTAATACATTAAATTTGCCTTCTAACGCAAGTTCCATAGCTTTTGCTCCATATCTTGTAGATAATATTCTATCTGTTGCAGAAGGTGTTCCACCTCTTTGCATATAACCAAGGGTTGTATTTCTTGTAACCAAACCTGTACGTTTTTCAAGCTCTTTGGCTACAATATCTCCAGATCCTCCTAGTTGCACATTTATTACTCCCTTACCTCCTTCACGAGTATCTTTTATAGATATATTACCTCCTTTTGGAAAAGCTCCTTCTGATACTACAACTACACTAAAGTTCTTTCCTATTTTCTGCCTTTCTTTTATTTTCTCTACAACTTTATCCATGTCATATGGTATTTCAGGAAGTAGTGCAACATCTGCTCCTCCTGCAATTGCTGATTCTAAAGTTATCCAACCAGCATATCTTCCCATTACTTCTAATACCATTATTCTATTATGTGTTTCTGCTGTTGTGTGAAGTCTATCTAATGCTTCTGTTGCAACAGATACTGCTGTGTTAAATCCAAATGTTACATCAGTACATGCAACATCATTATCTATTGTTTTTGGTACACCTATTACATTAATTCCTCTTAAAGAGAAGTCTCTTGCTGATTTTTGTGTACTATCTCCTCCTAAAGTAAATAAACAATCTATTTGGTCATCTTTTAGGTTTTGAACACATTGCTCTGATAAATCTTTATAGACTACTTCTCCATTTTCAATTACTTTATAATTAAAAACATTTGCATTTAATGAAGATCCTATTATTGCTCCACCTTTGTGTAAAATCCCAGAAGTAACTATTTGTTTATCTAATCTTATATAATTATTGTTTAATAATCCATTAAACCCATCTATAAAGCCATAACATTCTACATTATTTCTCTCAGCTGTTCTAGTTATAGCACGAATTACAGCATTTAGTCCTGGGGCATCTCCCCCATTAATTAATATTCCTACTCTTTTTAACATTTTATCATCTCCTATTTTTTTATTAGTTTATCCTATTTTTAATATTCTATTACATTATAAGAAGTATATTTTTTAGCTAATTCATGTTTACCAAGTCCCATTAATTTTTCCTCTATAATGTCTTTAATATCTTCAACTAGCATTCGGCTTTTATCAAGTTCTTCAATATATGTGGTTATTGATTTTATATCATCTTTAGTTGCTTTTTCTTTGTTCATAACTTCTAGATTAGCTTTTTCAATTGTTGTACCAATTTTAGCTCTATCATAAGCTACTATTCTTCCATCTCTTTTTACTACTTTCATTCTGTGGCCCCCTCAAATTATATTTACTATTAAAATACATGACTATTATATCTTTAAAATTTTAAAAATCTGTTGCAAAAGCAACAAAAACATGATATATTTTTTTTGAAAGGCGGAAGTAAAGATGAAGACTGATTTTGAAATTTTAAATTTTTTTAAAGAACTAAATTCTAATTGTTCTACAGTTATAAAACGTACTTTTTCAAAGGGAGAAACTATTACAACTTATATAGAAAAAAGAGCTCAACTTTGTATATTAATGTCTGGAACTGCTAATTTAATTAGGTATGATTTTAATGGAAATAAAACAATAATTGGACAATTTACTAAAGATGAAATTTTTGGAGAAATACTATACCCTACTAATACAAATAACGAATTATTTGTTGAAGCAAAAGAAAGCTGTGATGTTTTATTTTTTAATTATAACAATATTATAACTGGCTGTACTAAAAAATGTAAAATCCATCAAGAACTCAAAAATAATATTTTTACTCTTATAATGAAAAATACTATTAAGTTAAACACTAGAATTGAATTATTAACTAAAAAGACTATAAGAGATAAGTTACTTACTTATTTTAATATATCGTCTTATAAAAACTTTGATAGAACCTTCGTACTTCCTTTTTCTTTAACAGATCTTGCAGATTATTTAAGTGTTGATAGAAGTGCAATGATGAGAGAACTTGCTCGTTTAAAAAATGAAGGTTTTATAAAAAAACAAGGAAATAAAATTACTTTACTTATTAAATAAAGAAGCTAAGATTTTTTACCTTAGCTTTTTTGTTTAATTAAATTTTTTACCAACTTCTATTTTATTTCCTCTTAGAAAATCATTTATATTCATTCTTTTTGCATTTTCTCCTTGTATTTCTAAAACTGATATTATTCCATCTTTAGTTTTTATATATAATCCTTTTTTACTATCTGATAACAGAACTTCTCCATTTTCTTTTTCTGTCATACATTCTGACAATGAGTTTGTTACATCTGCTACTTTCCAGAATTTTATTTTTTTACCTTCTAACATAGAATATACTCCCATTATAGGATTTAATCCTCTTACTAGATTTTTTATTTCGGCTGTTGTTTGTTCTTCCCAATTAATTTTTGCCATTTCTTTTGTTAGCATTGGAGCTACTGTAAACTCGTTCCCTTGTGGTATTCTTGGAGCTGTACCATTTTCTATTTGGATTAAAGTTTTTACTAAAAGTTTTCCTCCTATTTTAGATAATCTATCCCAAAGTTCCCCTGTCGTTTCATTTTCTCCGATTTCGACTTCTTCTTTTAATATCATGTCTCCTGTGTCCATTCCCACATCCATATACATTGTCGTAATTCCTGTTTTTTTATCTCCATTTAATACTGCCCATTGAATTGGAGCAGCTCCCCTATATTTTGGAAGTAATGATCCATGTACATTAACACAACCGTATTTTGGTATATCTAATATTTCTTTTGGCAGAATTTTCCCATATGCTACAACACAAATTATGTCTGGGTTTAATTTTTTAATTTTCTTTATAAATTCAATATTATTTTTTATTTTTGTGGGCTGATATACAGGAATATTTTTTGAAATAGCATATTCTTTTACAGGTGAGGCTACCATTTTCATTCCTCTTCCCTTTGGTTTATCAGGATTTGTAACAACTGCAATTACATTATATCCTGCTTCACAAATTGCTTTTAATGATTCTTTTGCAAAGTCTGGAGTTCCCATAAATATAATATTCATAATTAATATTACCTCACATATTTTTGATAATTTTAATGTAAATTCTATTTTTCTGGTGTTACATATTCTAGAGTTCCTGGTAAAACTAAATCTGTAAATAGAATTCCATTTAAGTGATCAACTTCATGGCTAATAGCTTGTGCTAATAAATCTTTTGCTTTTAATTTTATTTTTTTTGCTTCTCTATCATAATATTCTACTATTACTTCTGTTGGCCTTACAACTTTTCCAAATTCGTTTGGAAAGCTTAAACATCCCTCTTCGCATTCCTTTGATCCTTTTGTTTTTAATATTTGGGGATTTATCAACACATATGGTCCTTTTCCATCTTCCACATCTATTACTATTATTTGTTTTAAAATACCTACTTGAACTGCTGCTAATCCAACTCCATTATAATGATACATTGTTTCTAACATATCATCTATTAAATTTTGGATTTTTTCTGCTGTTATATCGTCAATATTTACTTCTCTTGATTTTTTTCTTAAAATTTCATCTTCTTGTTCTCTAATTTGTCTTAAAGCCATTTTTATCTTCCTTTCCATATGATAATTTTCAGTAAATCAATTAACATTATAGCACAGAAATTTTAAAAAGTCCACAATAGCATAAAATCTTAATGTTTCATTTTATAAATTAGCAGTATGTATTTTTTTTATTGCCTAATTTGTTCTAACGGCTTTATTTTCAAATATAAATCAGCAGTTTTGTTTTCGTGGATTTCTACTCTATCAACTAATTTTAATATTAATTCTCTATCATGTATTATATATCTTAATTGTGTAGTTTTGGTGGAGTTTTGTAAAAAAAAATCAAAAAGAGAACCACTATTTCTAATGATTCTCTACACAATAAAATTATAAATTTATCCAAGTGCAACATCTAAAATCATCATTATAACAAAACCTATTGCA
>CALXCB010000044.1 GCA_944386695.1 uncultured Clostridia bacterium
TTTATATACTTTTTTCCAGTCTTTGATATTTATATCAACAATTTGTTCAATATCTTCATATTTTACTTTTCTAATTATAACTTTATTACTTAAATAAACTTTAATTTGTGTTATTATATGAGGAATATTATAATTTCCTGCAAATTTCTTAATGTTTAATAATTCATTGTTTATGGTTACCCATTCCAATTTATTCTTTTCTTCTACTAAAGTCACATCATGTTTCAATATTCCATAATAAACTTGTAGATTGTTTCCATATTTAAAATAATTTAAATCCATAAAGTGATCTAATTCTATGTCTTTTTTACTTATTCCAGTTTCTTCAAATAATTCTCTATATGCTGCTTCGTCATTTGTTTCGCCTTCTTCTACTTTTCCTCCAACAAAATTGTACATTCCTTTATATGGTTCTTTTGCTCTAATACAAAATAATGTTTTATTCAAATCTTTATTAAATACAACTATTAAATTTAGTTTTCTCATATTATCACCTATAATAATCTATTTCATAAATTTGTAATAATTATATAATTTAGAAATTACTATTGCAATACTTTTTTCATTTAACTTCAATAAAAAAAGACTACTAACCTAAATTAGTAATCCATTCCAAAATCCTAAAATAACTTATTTTTAATTTCTATCATAAAAGTAATTGTTACCACGATCAGTATATTGTAAACCAATATAATTTTCCCAGTTTGTACCTATGTTTTTTAATCTATCTGTTCCATCATAATATGCAAGCCATAATTCATAATTTTGTGCTAATTCACTATTAAATGTATTTTGGGAATTATATAAATCACTGTATATTATTACTTCTTTATTTGTTATCCTTTTAACAGTCTCTAAAAATACCATTGCTATATTATTAACTTCATTAATTCCTACACCATTAAAACTTTCATAATCCATTGTTAATTTACAATCAGGTGTCTTTCCAGATATTACAGATGCAAAAAATTGTGCTTCCTGTTCTGCTTCTCGTGTATTTGTTGCTGTTAGGAAATGATAAAATCCCACTTTTAATCCATTTGCCTTTGCATTTTCATAATTTATATCAAAATATGCATCTTTAATATTACTTCCTTGACTTGCTTTTATATATACAATATCTATTCCACTTGCTTTAACACTATTATAATCTATATATCCCTGCCAATCACTTACATCTATTCCCTGATATTTATCTTCTGAACTAGCTCTTATTGCATATGTTGTATGGATATTTACAAAAAATATAAATGATATAATTAATAGAAAAATTAAAATTTTATTTACCTTGTATTTCATAAAAACCTCCTTTACATATAATATTTATTATACGTAAAGAAGGTCTTTTTGTTAATTTAAGTTCATATGTTATATATTTTTAATCATTTACTAAATTGTCCATATTATATAATCCTTTTGGCTTTCCTACTATAAATTTTGCTGCTTTAATTGCTCCTTCTGCAAATACACTTCTAGAATATGTTGTATGTTTAATTTCAAAAGTTTCTGATTCTCCAAAAAATTTTACAGTATGCTCTCCTACTATATTTCCACCACGAATTGAGGTCATTCCAATTTCCTTTTTTCCTCTTTTTTCATGTTTATCATGTCTATTATATTCGCATTTATAATCTCCACCTAAAACTTCATTTATTGTATCTGCTAACATTTGTGCAGTTCCACTTGGACTATCTATTTTTCTATTATGATGAGTTTCTATTATTTCTATATCTGTATCTTTTAATTTTGGAGCAATTTCTCTTAATAGTTTTTGAAACATATTTATAGAAAAAGACATATTAGCTGATTTAAAAACAGGAATGTAATTTGCATAATCCTTAATCTTTGTTGCTTCTTCTTCAGTAAAACCTGTTGTTGCTATAACTACTGGAACATTATTTTGTTTTGCATATTCTAATATTTCAAATGTTGAAACTGGTACCGAAAAATCTATTATTACATCTGGCTTTTCTGGAACTTGAGCTAAGTTAGTATAAACTGGGAAAGTACAATATCCTGTATCAACTTTATCTGTTCCAAATTTTAAAACCATATTTTCGGTTTTGTCTACTAACTCACAAACTAATTTTCCCATTTTTCCATTACAGCCATTTACCATTACTTCTATCATAAATTTCACCCTTTCTTCTTCATTTTTTATTTTATAAAGGCTTCTGCTATAGCAAAATATTTATCTACATATATAATTACAAATGTTTCTTTATATTTTGGAAAAGCAGGTGTAACTGGCCACATATGTTTTATAATCATATCTTTTTCTTTATCATTTAAATCTATAAAAGTTGTAGCTTGCTCATAAGCTAATTTTCCATGTCTGAATGCGTGAAATCTTTTTCTTCCGTTTTCGCGCTTTCTCCAATCATATAAAAACAAATCATGTAACAATCCTGCTCTAGCAGCAGATATATAATCCAAGTTATATTTTTTACATATTAGATATGTATTATATGAAACAAATAGACAATGATCAAAACAACTAACATTGTAATGCTGTCTATATTGTTTCATTTGTAAAACTTTTTCCTGTTTTAATAAATCTGATACAATAGCGATATATTCTTTATCTTCCATAATTTTCTTTTTGTCTTTAACCATTTTAATTACCTCTAGTAATTATTATAATACATTATGAATAATTTTTCTATGTAAAAACAAAAATAAATATTTGTTAATTTTTTACATTGTATCTTTTAATTCATGTAAACAATTTTTTAAAATATCACTTTTTCCTTTACTCATTTTAATTAATGGAAGTCTTGGTTCTCCAAAGTCATAACCGCAAATATTTAAAGCTTCTTTTACTGGAATTGGATTTACTTCAGAGAATAATGCATTAATTAATGGTATAGCCTCTATTTGCATTTTAGCAGCTTCTTCTGTTTCTTTATTAAAATATTTATAGCACATATCATGCACATATTTAGGCCTTACATTTGATAATACAGATATTACACCTATTCCTCCAATTGAAAGTATTGGAATAATTTGATCATCGTTTCCTGAATAGATTTGTAACTGGTCTTTGCATAAATTAGCTAATTTAGCTATTTGAGATAAATCTCCACTTGCTTCTTTTATTGCGACTATATTTTCTATTTTAGATAATTCTAGTGCAGTCTCAGGCTTGATATTTACTCCTGTTCTACTTGGTACATTATATAAAATAATTGGTAAATCCGTATTTTTTGCAATTTCTGTATAATGTGTTACTAACCCTTGTTGTGTTGATTTATTGTAATATGGTGTTACTATTAAAACTGCATCAACACCTAATTCTTTTACCTTTTTATTCATTTCGATTATAGCTTTTGTATTATTTGACCCTGTTCCTGCTATAATAGGAACTCTTCCATTTGATGTTTTTACAGCACATTCTATTGTTTTTAATTTTTCCTCTTCTGTCATTGTACTAGATTCTCCTGTTGTACCACAAACAATTATACTATCTACACCATTTTTTATTTGATATTCAACTAATCTTGAAAATTCTTTTAAATTTACACCTTCTTCATTAAATGGTGTAGCAATCGCTGTTCCACATCCTTTAAATATAATTTTTTTCATAAAAATTCACTCTCCCTTCTTTTTATTATATTCTTTAAAATATATAACATGATTTACTCATATTCATACCATAATCCCTTTTTTTGTAAATCTGCTATTGTTGCTTGGTGTTCTTCATATGTGTTCGAAAAATATATATCTCCGTTTTTATCAGCTACAAAGTATAAATATTGATCTTCATCAGGATTTAATACTGCTTGTATAGATTCTTCTGAAGGATTCGCTATTGGACCTATTGGTAATTTTCCTTCCATATTTGGACCTCTTGTATTATAAGCATTATATGTATTTATTTCTTTAGCATATAAATCTCTTTCTCCCATATCTACTCTAATTGCATAATATGTTGTAACATCACTACCTAATGACATATTACTATTTAATCTATTATAGATTACACTTGCAATTTTTGTTCTATTATCATAATTGTTTCCCTCAAGTTCTACAATAGATGCTATTGTTAATATTTGATGTACAGAATATTGTGTATTTTCAATAATTTCTCTATATCTTCCTAGTATTTTAGCTGTTTGATCCAACATTTTTTCAAAAATTATTTTTACATCTACATCTGCATTTTCAAAGCTATATGTATCTGGGTATAAATATCCTTCTAACGGATAGTAAATGTTCGCATTTTGTATATCATTTGTCAAAAACCAATATTTGTCAATTAAAGATAATATATAATCATCATCTTCTAGTAATTGATATACATCATTTGTGGTATTATTTGTGTTTTCTGCTATTGTTGATGCTATATAACGCATATTTTTTCCTTCTGCAAATGTAATTGTTACAGTTTCGTCCATTACTTGACCAGAAATTAATATATTTAATACTTCTGGTAATTCTTCATTTCCACTAAATAAGTATTTTCCTGCTTGAAGATTATTTACTTCATGTAAACCTATATAAATTTTTGCAGCTAATTCACTTTTTATTACATTATTCTGTTTTAATAGTTTTAAGATATCCTTTGTACTTGTACCACTTTCTATTTCTACTATTGCTTCAATATTTTGGCTTTCATCTTTATTCACAGCCTTAATTTCAACTTTGTACCATATAATTGAAGAAATTATTGCTATTATTATTATTAAAAATACAATTCCCAATGCTATATATCCTTTTTTCCCCATAACGTATCCTTTCTTTTTATCCAATAATTTGTAAAAATTTTTTAACCGGATTTATTTTTACTTTTATATTTACGTTCATCTTATCATTTTTTACTATTTCTTGCAATATTAAATTTATAATTTTCCTGTAAAAATTAACACTATAACTAAGAGTGCTTTTGCTCTTAATTATAGTGCATTGTTTTATACAATATTATTTTGTTTGCTACATTTTTCTAAATACACCTATAACTTTGCCTAAAATATTACATGTTGGTACTATTATTGGATCCATTGTTGGATTCTCTGGCTGTAAACGGATATGATCCTTTTCTTTGTAAAATGTTTTTACTGTAGCTTCATCTTCTATTAATGCTACAACAATTTCTCCATTTACTGCATCAGCTTGTTTTCTTACTAATATATAATCTCCGTCTAAAATTCCTGCTTCAATCATGCTTTCTCCCCTAACTGTTAACATAAAGCATTCTGAACTGCCCACAAAATCTATTGGTATCGGGAAAGTATCTGTTACATTTTCTACAGCTAAAATAGGCATTCCTGCTGTTATTTTTCCGACTAATGGTACTTCTATTAATTCTTTTTGTGCATAAAAATCCTTTGGCTCATTCTTTATTGGCTTTCCGTTTCCACCTTTTAATAGTTTTAGTGTTCTTCCTTTTTTGTCTTCTTTTTTTATATACCCTTTATCTTTTAATTTTCCTAGATACCCATGTACTGTGGCTGTAGAACTTAAGCCTACTGCTTTTCCTATTTCTCTTACTGATGGGGGATAACCGTCCTCAGATATTTTTTTCTCGATAAATTTTAGAATTGCTTTTTCTCTTTTATTTAATTCTTGTGCTTTTCTAGGCATAATAATCACTCTCCAAAATAGATTTGAAAATATAATATCATACAAATTATATTTTGTCAAACAAAATTTTGCATTTAATAAAATTATTTTCTATATGAAATTATTTTATATTCGTTTTTTCCATCAAATTTAATCATCAAAACTTTAGTGAAATTTTCTTTGCATGGCTTCCCTATTTCTTCAATAATAAGACTTGCCTTATTTTTGTTTAATGTATCAAATGTATTCATAAAGCCCATTCCTGTTCCACCTTCATCACTATAAGTTGTATGTGGCTTTTTACCTAAATCGTCTAAGGCTTCTTTTTTGAATTCAACTCCTGAGTCATATATGTATAAACCATAGTATTCATCAATCTTCCCTAATTTCACTAATATACTTTTATTAACATTATCTGAATGCCTAATGGCTATAATTGCATTTTTTACATGATCAGCTATTAAAATTTCTAATTCTTGTTTAGATACCAAATTGTTTACCATATAATAGATGTTTCCTATTATTTTTACATTAAAATCTATTTCATATTTGGTGCATTCTGCCTCCATCACTTTTAACATATCATCAATTTCAGTTATTCCTGTTTCTTCTAAATGGGTTTCTACAACTTTATTGTATAATTCGTTTGAAATATTCTTTAATCTATCTTTTATATCTAACTCTTCAGCTATTTCACTATTTAACATTAATTGATTTAATTTATACTCTAATGATTTTTGTTTATGCATTAATGAATGTGTTCTCTTACTGTAACTTAAAATATCTTGTTCTAATTTTTCAACTTCTTTTGTTTTATCTGCTAATTCCCTTTTCGTTTCTTCAAAATCTTTTATTAATAATTTTTGCTGGTAATATAATCTGATTGATTTGCCAATATTTATGAACATGATTATTGTAAGTATGATTAATCCTACTGATAAATTTTTTATTAATTCGATATTGCTATTTGGTAATATAGCAGCCAAAAATACTATAACTACACTTATATTTAAAATTATAACATTAATATATTCATTTTTATAATTTCCTTTTTTGTCATCTTTTAAGAAAGAAAGCCCATATTTTAATCGTTTTGTTTTACTAAATTTATATAATATTATTGTATATATACATAATATAAATATTAAATTTATAACATCACTATTAAAATTAGTTATAATATTAAAAATAAAATTAATAGTAATTGAAAAAAATAGTATTATATAATTTATAGCACATGAGATTATAGTTGTAATCAAACTATATCCGGCATTCTCTGTACTATAAACAAAACTAATCATAAAGATCATAAAAACTAAGCTAATTAAAAAATTGGTATTAATTTTAATAAATTCACTTATGATTACTGTTAAATATAATATAAATATTTTCATTACAAACATTGCATTAATTTTTATTTTTTTACTATTTAACTTAAAATTAGTTTTAAAAATACAAAAAATTATAAAAAAAGTTTTTATTAAATTTATTTCAATTTCAATATTACTTTGCATATATAGTAAATTAATATCTTTAAACATTTTTTCCCCCTTCTTTAATATTTCTGTTATATTATATAACTATCAAAAAAAATATTCAAGAATAAAAAATAAGTGATTAGTATGAAAATACCTCTCACTTATTGATAATTATTAATTCTATTATATTACATCCATCTTTTTAGCCAGTATGCCCATAAATCAAAAAGGCTCATTTTCTTCACCACCTTTCGACGAAATGTTTATTGTTTTTACATAACAATAATACCGTCGAAGTGGCTATTTTAAGCGGTTTTTGCTGATGATAAATTATGGTAAAACATAAAAAAACATTAAAAAAAATAGTTTTTCTTTATCTGAGTATTCGATTTATGGGCAAAAAAAAACATCCAGCACTGGATGTTTTTTTATTAAAGTTTCTTTTTTATTTTATCTACATAATAATATAAAAATTCCATCGGTGTTGGAATTCCTGTTTCATAATTTATTCTTGCTGTATAATAACGCATTAAATCATCTATAGGTGTCACTCTCCAAGCATGAATTATAGCATTTTGAATTCCATTTGTTATTGTAGTTTTTGATTTTTTATGTACTTTTGTTAAATATTGTATAACATTTATGCCACTTTCATCTTTTAACAAATATAGTATAGCATCATATATATAATTTCTTCCTTTTAATTTACTATTTATTCCTATTAAATCCAATTCGGTATTTATTATATTTGATATCTTTTCTTCTTCATCTTCCATTGTTTGTTCAATGTGAGATTCTTTATATGTGGTCGCCTTTCTTAAATTAATAAAATTATTTAATACGTGGTCACTTGAATATTTTGGATGTTCTTTGTAAAGTATTAAATCAACTCCATTTCTATGAAGTATTTCATAAGTTCTTTTAGAATTTACATGTGTAGTCACTATAACTATTGGTTCATAATTTAAACTTATATTTTTTAGTTTTTCTAAAAATCCCAACGAATCTGTATTTCCTAAAGTTCCATTATTTAATTCTAGATCAAGTACTATTCCTTCTGGACGTTTCGTTTTTACATATTGTAAACCTTCTATATCTGAATCAGTTATCGCAATAATTTCTATATCGTCTCTATTTTCTACGCTCTTTTTGAAGGCATTGCAATCATTAATATCATCTTCTATAATTAAAATTCTCATTGGTTTTAACTTCATATTTCCTCCCTCACTTTTTTCATATCTGAAAATATACCATAAAATCCCAGAAAATTCTAGATGTACACACTATTTTTTCCCATCATCTTGAATGTTTTTTGTTGTATAATTTAGTTGTGGAGGAAATTTTTATGAATAAAAATGTTGATTTAATTCTAGAAAAAGAACAACAAATATTAAGAGGTAAAAGAATAAAAGAAATTCGTGAAAAAGAGCTTAGATTAAGTAAAACTGATTTAGCAAAACAAATTGGCATATCAAGTCAATTTCTCGGATTAGTAGAAGCTGGTAAAGGTAATTTAGTTTATAGAAGTATCAAGCGTTTAAGAGATCTAAGTGGACATTCTGCTGATTATATTTTATATGGACTTGATGATTCTGTTCTAGACAAAACTAAAAAATATTTAGTAGAATTTGATGAAAACGAATTAACTAAAGCTTTAGAACTTTTAAAAGATCTATCTATCCTGTTGAAAAAATAATGTTCTTAAGCATAAACCAATTCTTTTTACCTCTTACACTCCATCCTTCTCCATTAAGTAATACAATTTTTCATCAATGATGGTTTTACGGTCTTATTCCTTTATTCTTTTCTGAGTGCATTATTAAAGGTAACTATAAATTTTAATCTTTATTTTGCATAATCTTTTATCATATAATCTTTCAAAATTTTGTTAGTCTTTTTTCTAAATAAAATACCTATATTAGACTTTCTATTTTAATATTTTCCTTTATTATCAGCTCCGTTTTATATCATTTTATTTATATCATAAACTTAATATAAATACAATATATTAATTTTTAACAAAAAGAAATAACAGATAATTTCTTATCTGTTACTCTTATTGGCTCCTTTGCGAGAGACGTTTTCGAAAAGTCTGTCGCAAAAGAGTTTCTTATTTCCGTTTCAAATGTAGTTATAGCAATATATTGCAAGAGTTGTATGTACAAGTTGGCATTTTTTTGCTATAACTGTTGTTTATAATTTAACATAAGTCTATAAAATTTGCAATATCTATAAATGATTTTATTTTACTAAATTTAAATCGCCATTAATTACTATTGGAGAGAAACCTGATATTTCATCATATAGCATTCCTTCTGAAATATCATTATATAAGTAAATTTTCTTGTTTTTCATAAAAGCTTCATATATTTCAATAAATGTAGCTCCTCCAATATAATTCTTCTTTCCATTCTTATCAAAATTTAATGTTAATACTGCATCCATTCCAGCAATTCTTTCTTCACTCATTCTAAACATTCTTGCCTTAAATTCTGCATGTTCTTTTTTACCTAAATCCCAACTCTTCTTTTCTGCATCTGGCTCATAATATGAATTTGGTAATTCAACTATATGCCCCATTTCTTCTAGTTTTTCTTTTATTGGCGCTATATCCTTATAAAATGCTTTGCTACAAATAATTAATATTTTCATTTTTAATAACCTCCATCCACTTTTATTATTTCATCATTTATAAAATCAGCATCATCACTTGCTAAAAATGTAACTACTTTTGCTATTTCACTTGGTTCTGCAAATCTTTTCTTGTAAATTCTATTAGTTTCTTCTTCAATTAAATCTTTAGGAAGTTCTTTGTTCATATCTGTATTCACCCACCCTGGTGCTACACAATTCACATTTATGTATGGTGCAAATTGAATTGCTAAATTATGAGTCAAATTAATTACTCCTGCCTTTGATGCATCGTAATCTATACTCGTTGGAAAAAATGCATTTATTCCATTGGTACTTGATATATTAATTATTTTTCCAGATTTATTTTTTAGCATTTCATTTCCAACATACTTACTTACAATAAATGGTGCTATCAAATTCACACTTAATGTTCTTTTCCAATCTTCTACTGTTCTATCTTCAAACTCTTTATCAATAGCAATACCAGCATTATTTACAAGCACATCTATTCTTTTAAATTCTTTTTTAATGTTTGCTACCATTTCTTGTACTTCATCTTCATTTGAAACATCTGCTTTTATTGTTAGCGCTCTAATACTATATTCATTTTCTAATTTTTCTTTTAATCTTTCGGCTTCATTATATTCTTTTATGTAATTAATAACAACATTATAACCTTTTTTAGCAAAATCTGTAATTATTGCTTTTCCTATTCCTCTAGAACTTCCAGTGACTAATGCAACTTTATTCATACAAAATCCTCCTTTACTCATTTCTTTTTATATAGTAATATTCTATACAGACATCTTTAAATCCTAACTTTCTATATGTATCTGCTGGATAATATCCTTCCTCTGTTTGTAAAAATGCTAATTTCAGTTTTTTATCCCTACACATTTTTAATTGTTGTTTTATAATTTCTTTACCTATACCTTTACATCTAAAATCCTTCTTTACTGCTAGTCCATATATTCCATAAATCTCGTTATCATATACGCTACTTGTAACACCCACAATTTCGTCATTTACTTTTGCAAAGAAAAATTCTTCTGTATATTCATTTTTTATTTTTTTGTGATTTTCATACACTTCCTTATAAATTGAATCTAAATCTCCATAAGGATCATCTGCATCTCCTGTCTGATATGCTTTTATCATTTCTTCACTATATAATTTCATATTTTTTGTTTTTTCTAATTTTACATTTAATAAACAATTCGTATTAATATTATTTATATTGTCAAGATCATCATAAATTTGCCACACTTCATTTGATGCCAATTCATAATCGTCATCGAAATATGTATCTCTATTATTATAAATTTCTTGCATAAAAGGAAGTACAGCAATAGTAACTTCTCTATTTTTTGCTTTCATTTTAGGTGTAGCTTCTAAAATAATTTTGTCAAATTCTTCTTTTGTGTCTGCTTGTATATCTGTAATAAAATTATACCAATAGTCTTTAATTTTATTATGATATGCAATTGTATATTTTTCAAACTTATCTATTCCATCAAATTGGAA
>CALXCB010000045.1 GCA_944386695.1 uncultured Clostridia bacterium
CTTGTAACTGTTATTTTTGTTTCTTCTTCATTGATTTCATTTTCAAGTTTATGAATATAGCTATAACTTCTGTCTAATTCGAACATAAACCTCATTGGTGCAGGTAGTGGGACTCGAACCCACACGCCATTTCTGACAATGGTTTTTGAGACCATCCTGTCTACCAGTTCCAGCATACCTGCATATTTAATTAAAATTTATATAAAAATACATTTGGTTAGATTTTGGTTAGATATTTAGTAAAAATTAAATTCTACCAAAACCTAAACCTGTATATTTATCAATACTTTTAAGAATTGCTATCAAAAAAATCCATTTAGATTTTGAGTCTTTTAAGGCAATTATTAAATAATAATTTATAACATTAAATATTAACTTTTAGAGTACTCGAAATTATAGATTTTTCAAGCATTACAAAGAATTTATCAATAATAATCAAGAAAATTTGAAAATGTATAAAATTACAAATTTTTTGAAAAATTGTTAGATATTTGTTAGATGTTTATAAGAAATTGGATGTAATAGAATATTTACTATTGCTTTTTTATCAATAGGTTACTTGTAAGAATTTACAGGTAGCCTTTTTTTGATGTCAAAAAATGGCAACAAAATTGAATAATTAAAGAGAAAAGCAGTACCTCTATAAAAGTGCTAGGTTTTGCCAGCCGACGCTATAAAGTTTGCTCGTATTTCATAATAAAAATCTATTATTATGGTATGCGTCAGTGAGATTTTACAACAAAAACTCACAATAAAAAAAGAGTATGGGGGGAGTTCTTGGATGTGGATTTACAATTGTAAAAAGTTTGGACAAGAATAAACATTGATAAGTTAATAATAGAATTGATTTATCAGCAATTGTAGTAGTTATACTACTTACTAGATTACCAAAAAAGCGAGGCGATTGACCGACGGTTTCTTAGGTAATAAATGTAATAATCTTAAATTCAAAGGGATTATTACACCTATTTGCTCAGCCTTCTCCCTCTGGTTTCTTATAAAACGAAAGGATGATTGATATGGAAAAATTAAATTATACAAAAATTGGTGATTATAATGTGCCTAATTTAGTAGTAGCACCTGAAAAAACAAATTATAAAATTGGAAAATATGGAAAAATTAGATTACATTATTTAAAAACAAATAATAAAGCAGAATACACAATATTATTTATGAATGGAACATTAAATGAACATTTACATCAAATTTATATTGATTGTAATGAACAAATAAAATTAATTATTTCTCAGTTAGTAAAACAAGAAAATATTACTGAAGAATTAAAAGAAAAAGACCAAATGGAATGGGTTAAACAAATGAATAATATAAAAAGTAGAGCTGAAGAATGTGTTTTAAAAGAATTAATTTATAACTAGAAAATGTATTTGATGTGTGAGTACTTTCTCAAAACTATGTATCAGCAAGCAACGTATTTGTACTCACGCACACAAATACAACAAAAAAAATAAGATGAAAGGAATGGTGTTTTTTTATGAGAAATAGAAATATAAAAGTTAATGTTTTTTTATCTGAAGAAGAAAAGAAAATTTTTGATAGAAAATCTAAAAAAGCAGGTTTATCAAAATCAGATTTTTTTAGAAAAATAATTTTAGATTATCAGTTAAAAGAA
The DNA here is from genome assembly GCA_944386695.1 of uncultured Clostridia bacterium. Classification (GTDB taxonomy): domain Bacteria; phylum Bacillota; class Clostridia; order TANB77; family CAG-508; genus CAG-269. Next base: position 1,631 of record CALXCB010000045.1, read on the forward strand.
AAACCTGATGATAGATTTTACGATATGCTTTCTCAATTAAGAGGAATTGCAAAAAATTTAAATCAAATGACAAGAGTTTATAATATGTGTAAAGGTAGTGTACCTGATTATGAAATTTCTCCATTATTGAAAAAAGTTGAAGATTTTATTTTAGATATGCAAAGAGTTTATTTATTACCTGAAAAGGAAACAAATAAATATGGCAACTACTAAACTTTGGAAATCAAAAAGTAGACTAGATATTTTAATCAATTATGTAATTAATGGAGAAAAAACAGAAGATAAATTATATGTATCAGGAATAAATTGTTCTCCTGATATAGCATATCAAGAAATGATGAATACTAAAAGGCAATTTTTCAAAATAAAAGGGATTGAAGGATTTCATGGTTATCAATCATTTATGACAGAAGAAATAACACCAGAACTTGCACATAAAATAGGTTTAGAACTTGCTGAAAAACTATGGGGAGATAAATATCAAGTTATTGTTACAACACATTTAAATACAGATAATATACACAATCATTTTGCAATAAATTCTGTATCTTTTGTAGATGGTAAAAGATTTTGTAACACAAAAAAAGATTATGCATTAATGAGAAATACATCAGATGATATATGTTATAGCTATGGTTTAAGTGTATTAAAAAAAGAAGAACAATATAATAAATTTGCTAAAAGTCCTATTTATAAAGAGATAATGAAAGATTGTATTGATTATGCAATACAAAATTCTAATAATTTAAAAGAATTTATACAAATATTAAAAGAACTTGATTATGAAATCAATACTATAGATGATAAGATTTGAATTAAGAGAAATCCATATAAAAAATTTATAAATATTGAAAAACAATTTGGTGTTTTGTATTCCAAAGAAAATATTGAAAAAAGAATTTTAGAAACTCAGCCACAATTTAAACAATTGCCAGAACCATATATGTATGCAAATACAAAAATTACTCAATACAATAATTTTAGAAATGGTTATTTTCAAAATAAATCAATTTTAAGCATTTTTATTTTAAATACTGAGAAAGTATATGCTTCAAATATAAACAAAGCCATAAAATACAATTATATTAAATTGTCGCCTGAATTAATACACGAATCTAAAAAATTAGATGAATTTTCAAAAAGAGTAAGATTTTTATGCTCAAATAAAATTGAAACAGATATTGATTTAGACAAATTAAAAAAAGAAACTTATGAAAAATTAGCTCCTCTTAAAAGTAAAAGAGAAAGTTTGTGGAAAAAGCATAAAAAGGCTAAAAACAATGAAGAAAAGAAAATTATAGAAAATCAAATTGCAGATATTTCAAAAGAAATTTACCCACTTTCTGAAAATATAAAATTATGTGAAGATATTTTTAAGAAAATGCAGGAATTTAAAGAAAAAGAAGAAATTAGAAAATATATGGTTGAAAAGGAAAAGAAAAGCGTGAATAGGAAAAAATAAATGATGATTAGGTTAAAAAGTTTAAATAGTACTTACAAGACCTAATCATCATCTAAATTTTCAAATAATTCACTATCATAAAAATCTTTTAAGCTAATACCAAATCCTATACAAATAAAATGGATTGTTTCACTAGAAGGAGATTTTTTTACAAATTTAAAAATACTTCTAATTGTTGAAGGATTAATTCCAGCAGATATAGCTAATTGGTTTATATTCATATTGTGAATTTTACATAGCTCTAAAATTCTTGCTCTCGTGGCATCAATTAAAGTCATTATATTCCTCCATCACTTTGTTTAAACATTTAAAGTATAACAAAATTGAAAGCAAAATATGCGCTAAATATAGCTTATTATATATTGACAAAAAAGATTAAAAATTGTAAAATATAAATAAAGTCCAACATGGAAAAACGTAAATAAAAAATGCAAGTAAGAGGTGAAATATGGATATAGATACGAAAAAAAGTTTACTAGAGAAAAAATTACAGCAACTTCGTGATGGAGAAAAAGAACCAAATGATATATTAGAAGATATAAAATTTTTGATTGATTTTGAAGAGTGTTTTGATGAATTACAAAGCAATGCAGATGCATGTTATACATATGAACAAATGCTTAAATCAATAGAAGATTATATTATTGAGACAAGCAGTGAAGAAGAAAAAAATTTTTTACAATATAAAGTTTTAATTCCTTCTATTTTAAAAATGGAATCTGCATATTTAAATGGTAATTTCCATATGGGAACAATTGGAATGAATTTATGCGAAAGTTACCTAAAAATAGCTGATTCTAAAATAATGAAAGTTTATTTAAATGAATTAGTTTATGCATTAGAAAACAGAGATGAAGATTATGCTAAAAAATTAAAATGTACTTTTCAAAGTGGGGAAGCAAATTTAGATGATTTAAAAGATTATTTATGGGATTTATATGATAAAGAAAATAAAGATTTAGCAAAAAAAATAGTAAATCTGATTTATGCTAATGGGAAATTTGATGAACCTGCAAGAAAAATTTTAGAAGAATTTGAAAATAGAGAAAAAGAAGGAAATTCTAATAATGAAGAAACTCATGATGGTGAAGAGAAATTTGCTCATTCAGATGATGAGATTGGAGATAATGGTGCTTCACCTTTAGGTGAAGAATTACCAAAAGAAGTTAGCAATAATTTAGGACAAGAAATAGATGATGAGGAAGAAACTCCTAATGTACAAAATTCTGATGTACAAAATCGTGAGGAAAATGCAGAAAAACGTAAAATGTCAAAAGCACAAGCTGAAGCTGAATTTAGTAGAGAACATGGAGGAGAATTAAAGAATTTAATTGTGGCAATGATAAAGGAAGATAATCAGGGAGTAGAAAATTTAATAGGAGCTTTAAAAGAGTTTCCTACAGGTAGTAATTTAGATAATAGAATATTAAATTTATATAATAGAAATCCAAAAGTCGCTGCTAAACTTTTAATAGAATTATATAACAGAGGCAATGGAGAATTAGATATTGATTCATCTCAATTAAATTCAGCAAAGACAGCAACATTAGAACAAAGAAAAAGTTCAATAGATGAAGCTAGAGGGATGGTACATTCACGAAGTCAACAATTGCAAGTTTCATTATCTAGTATAAGAGAAAATCTTACACAACCTAGATTGTCAACCCATATAGTACAAGAAAATATTGAATTATTGAATGCTTTATATAAACAAGCTACTTCAACCACAAGTACTAGAGAAGAATTAGACGGAATACAAGAATTACTTAATTATGCCAATCTTGAATTAAAACAGCTTAAAGAAATGGAAGCTATTTTAGCAGAAGATGAATAGGAGATAAACTAATATGGTAAATGAAAAAATGGTGTATAGTGAGGTATATGAATTTTTAAATACTTTACCAAGTAAAGAAAAAAATAAAATACCAATAAATATTCAAAATGTTTTTAAATATTTTAAAGATGATACATATACTAAAAGTATTAAAAAAGATATTCCAATATCAGAGCAGAATCTAAAAAAAGAAACATTAGATATTATAGCAATGTTAAATATAGACTATTTATGTAATTCTGAATTGGAAAAAGAATTCTATAAAAAAGTGTATGAAAATAATGAAATTGAGTATCAAAACAGAATAAATTTAAATGATATTTTTAAAAATAAACATAAAACAGAAAATGATTTTGAAGAAACTCAAATAATTGAATATAAAAAAGATAATCTTTTCAAAAGAATAATAAAAAAGATAATCAATATATTTAAAGTGAAATAATAAAAAAGCCTTTAGTAAATCTAAGGGCTTTTTATTAAATTTATATCAAACAACAAACTCATAATTATCGGTAGGAAGTTTAGCTCCACTTCTTTTTAATAATTCAAATTCATCGTATTCAGTCATTCCATAAGTTGCCAAAATTTCTTTAATTTCTGGTCGTCTTTTATCTGGAAGTCTTGCACCAAATACTGCAAAAAGATACGGGTTTTCATAGGTTGCATTAAGTTGAGGAAAAGCAATTAATAATTCAAATCCGTTTTCTTGAGCTTCTTTTACATATTCTAAAATGTATTTAAAATAATATGTATTATTTTCTTTATATAATTCAGCAACTTTATATTTTTTTCCAGTATTCACATCTGTCCATACTAAATATACTAAGTCTTTTTCCATTTTTACACCTCATCTTTCAAATTATATATTTCTAGCATTCTTTTTTTTCGTTCTAAAAGAAACATTTTTAATAATTTTTTCATATTTTGGTTTATTATATTATTTTCAAAGTTATCTAAAATTATATCTATATTTTTTTCATTAATAGTATTGGTCTTTCGTTTTCCCAGCCAATAGCAGATTTTGATTTTGTATTTACTAAGGCTTCAAATTTCATTGCATCTTTAAAAAATATTTCTAAATTTCCATTATCTTCATATGCACATAATGAAGATCCATTATCATATAAAGGGGATAAGTCGAGTGTTATTTTTTTCTTATTATTAAGTATTTCTTTTTGGTGTTTAATTGCCCAGTTACTATGATGCCTATCACTATTTCCTATAAGTATATCAAAAATAATCATTTTATAAATCTTTGATATATCAAAATTATAATCTTCTAATAAAACTTTTTCAATCATTTGTACGGAATATTTCATATTGCTGTAATTATCCTCTAAAGTTTCTCGATTATAATAAGGAAAGCGTTTTTGGATAAATAATATTCCTTCAAATAATGTATCATATTTATTTTCTAATATATTGTAGCTCATTGAACCATATTTTCCGTTTATATGTTCCAATATCAACTTTTGCACATTGTATATCTAAAAGTTTGGCAATTTCTGTTGCAAGTTTTTCAGCCCAATATTCTCCTGTAATATTTCCATCAGATTTTACTTTAGGATATTTAAATAATCCTTTTTCATTTGTTTCAGGATTGATAAGCCATACTTTTTCACTAGCACCACTACCAAATTTTCCTGATTCAGTATCTTCTATCCAATTATCAAAGTTTTTAATTTCAATCATTAAATTCCTCCATTTTATTTATTTTTTGCTCTACTTTTATAAACATTAGCCTGATTTCTACATTGAGGACTACAATATTCAGCTTTTAAATTTAAAGAAGAAAAAGGTTTTGAGCAATGCTTACACATTTTAACAGTTTTTCTGTCAGTTGTTTCATTTAAAGCAAACATTGTATCAATAGCAAGTTTTAAAGAATTAAAATTCCATTCTAAAACAGGTACATCATCTTTTTTATTTCCCATTAAAACTCTACAAGCTATTTTAGATGGGTTAAAGTTCTTTATTCTTATATCATATATTTGTTTTGTATAGGCATCTTCTAATTTGCTATAATTTTCTATTGCCTCAAAGGTTTGATATAGAGTCCTTGCATAATGCATTATCCAAACTAAACATTCAGAATATGCTTTTGAAAAAATTACTGCATATTCAGTAGGTCTATCTATTGCAAAAAGGGGATTAACTTCATTTTCTGTTGATAATTCTAAAATTTCTCCTCTAGCATTTTTTTTCATTACAATTTTTTGTTTCTTTTTACACTTTAAAAATAATTCTATGTAATCATAAGTACTCATTATTTCTTCATTAGAAACTAAATTTCCTTTTGGTAAATATACTTTATTTTGATTTACTATATCACTATTTATAGGCAAGTACGTTAATTCTCCTAATAATCCATAATTTTTTACAAATTGCATAATTTTCTCATTAGAAGACGCAATATCATTTTTTTCTATATATCTTCCTATCATTAAAATATCAACTAATATTTCATCTGCAATTTTAAATGGGTCATACATTGAAATTTTTGCATTTTCTTTTGGTGTTATATAGTATCTTTCGTCTATTTCAACCATTTCATAATCACTATATTTAAACCAAAAGGTTCTAAAATTATTTACATTATCTTTTTTCATTTTCACTCTCCAAAAAAATTTTAAAAAATATAAAAAGTAATACTTGACAGCGACGAACTATTATGGTTTAATAGTAAGTGTTAATTAATGGTACATATTACAGTATGCGGTTCGACATCACATCAAGATATTACTATTATATTAATTATATAGAATTTAGTCAAGCACTATTCTAAAAAAAGACTCTAAATTCAGTAGAATAGGCTATTTTACCAAAAATACCTCGTTAATTGCAGTACATATATAGCAAATTTCATTAGCTATAGAAAATCAAGAAGGAGGTATAGAACTTATGGGTATGGGAAATTTTGAAGACTTATATCAGAATATGTTTGCTACATATAAAGATGTAGTAAATGTTAAGCAATTAGCAGAAATGTTAGTCATAGGAATAAATATGGCATACAAATTGGTAAGAGAAAAAAAGATTAAATCTGTAAAAGTTGGTAGAGAATATAAGATTCCTAAAAGTGAAGTTATTAAATATGTTTGCTATAACCAATAAATAGGACTATATAATCTTTACTAGCAAAAGCAATAGTAAATTTATATCGTCTGTTACATCAGAAAGGAGTCATTTATGGTAACAGAAAATTTACAAAAAATAAAAGTATCAATAAGCAGTTTACCAGTGAGAAATGGTATTTATCAAGTAATATTAGAATATTATGATGAAAACGGAAAAAGACAACAACGTTGGCGTTCAACTAAATTGAAAGAAAGAGGCAATAAAAAACAGGCACATATAAAAGCAGAAGAACTTAGAAAAGAATTAGAAGAAAATTTAAACAAAAAACATAGTGTATGTAAGCAAGAAAATAATGATAATGTTTTATTTATAGACTATATTTTATCATGGCTTGAAATAGTAAGACATACAATAGAAGGTTCAACATTTACTTCTTACAGGCAAATTGTAAATAAACATATAAAAAGGTATTTTACAGAAAATCCTATAAAAATAAAAGATTTACAGCCAATGCATATTCAAAATTATTATAATGAATTAATGGAGAAACATAATTTATGTGCAAATACAGTAATTCATCATCATGCAGTTATAAGAAAATGCTTAGATTATGCCTACAAAATGAATGTGATTATATGTAATCCTGCTGATAAAGTACAAAAACCTAAAGTTGCACAGTTTATTGGAAGTTTTTATACTGAAAGTGAATTAAACACACTATTTAAAATATCTAAAGGAGATCCTTTAGAGCTTATAATTAAATTTGGAGCATTTTATGGTTTAAGAAGAAGTGAAATATTAGGTTTACAATGGGATTCTTTCGATTTTGAAAATAATACAATTACAATAAAACATACACTTACAGTAACAAATACAAATGGAAAAAGGAAACTAGAAGGAAAAGATAGAACAAAAAATAAATCTAGTTATAGAACCTTACCATTGTTTCAAGAAATAATTGATATGCTAATAGAAAAAAGAGAAAAACAAGAACAATATAAAAAGGAATTTGGGAATTGTTATATAAAAGATTATATAAATTATGTATTTGTAAAACTAAATGGAGAAATTATAAGCCCTGATTATGTTTCAGAACATTTCAGTCTATTATTAGAAAAAAACAATATGAAACATATAAGGTTTCACGATTTAAGGCATTCTTGTGCAAGTTTATTACTTGCTAAAGGAATTCCGATGAAATCTATTCAAGAATGGCTTGGACATTCAAATTTTTCTACAACTGCAAATTTATATGCTCATTTAGATACAAGTTCTAAAAAGATTTCTGCAAATATTATAGAAGATACTTTTTTACAAAAAGATATAAAAAAAGTTGAGGAAAGCCACTCCGCAACTTAGAAAAAAATAATTTTTAATGGTGTCGATAGTGGGAATCGAACCCACATGGATGTTATCCGCAGGTTTTTGAGACCTGAGCGTCTACCAGTTCCGCCATATCGACATATTTAAATGTTAAATTAAAATTAATTAATTAAATATTTTGTTAGATATTTGTTAGATGTTTGGATTTGGTCAAACTCTATCAAGTGTCTAACAAGTAGTATTTTCAAGACTTACAAGTTTTTATATTTTATAAATCCGATTAGATTTTGAGTCTGCCCCGTCTACCAATTCCAGCACACCGGCATTATTGTAAAAAATATGTACTAATATATATTAGCACATATTTTTTTAATTGTCCACAATTTTATTTAAATTTTTAGTATTCTACCTGGAAATATTAAATTTGGATTAGTGATTCCATTAAGTCTTACTATATATCTAACAGATACTCCATATTGTCTTGCAATTTTCCATAATGTATCTCCTCTTTGTACAATATAAGTATAATCTCGTGAACTACTTTGAGATATTGGATTTAAATTTGTATTTTCACTTTCTGTAATTCTTAATTTTTCATTGGGATAAATTAAATTTGGATCTTGAATATTGTTTAATTCCACTATATGCTCAACTGTTACACCATAAGCACTCGCTATTTGTGATAATGTATCTCCTCTTTGAACTGTATAAGTAATACTACCTGTTCCTCTTGTCTCCTGTCCTGTTACTGTTGAATTTGTCAAAATTCTTAATTCTTGACCTGGATAAATTATATTTGGATTTGTTATATTATTTATATCTACTATCTCCTGTACTGTTGTGCCATATCTGCTTGCTATTTCTGATAATGTATCTCCTCTTTGAACAGTATAATTTATGCTTTCTGTATTTATTGTATTATTTGGATTTTCTGTTGCCGGTATCTCTTCTGAATCATCTAGAAATATTTCTTTTGTGTAAATATCTCTATCCACACTTCCGTCTATCCCTGAGACATTACCAGTCGCAATTTCTTTTGTGATAGATTTTTGTTAAAATTAAAAGCAGATTTTATCTACTCTCAATTTGCACTTTAAATTTGTAATTAATTTTAATATTTTCTTTATCAGTTATTTCAATACTATCTATTAAATTTAAAATTATATTTCTATCTATGTTTTCAAAACTTACAATTTCTTTTATGTATTTTATTAATTCTTTTTCTTTTGTATTTTCGTAGTCTTGTAATTTTAGATTTAAATTTTCCGTTTTTTGTATTAATTCTTCTTGCTCTTTTTTATAACTTTCTGAATATGTAATAAATTCATTTGTATCTATTATTCCATTTACTCTATCTTCATAAGCTGTTTTTAGTATTTTGTTAATTTCATTAATTCTTTTTTTATTGTCTG
>CALXCB010000046.1 GCA_944386695.1 uncultured Clostridia bacterium
CTTCCTTATATTTTTATTTGTAGTTTAACTACTTTTCTTATTTTACTACATGATATTAAATTTAGCAAGTGTAAACTATTGACAGTGTAAACTATTGACATATGTTTGTCGAATTTGTAAAATTTTGTCGATATATTTTTCTTGACAAAATATGAAATTGATTGTAAAATATTCACTATAGTTCATGAATTATTTTTTTCTGATTAGTTTTTATTTCATCTTTTTTTAGATTTTTCGGATAAAAACTTGAATTATCAAAACAAAAAATATATAATAGGAGGCAATAGATGGCATATAATTTAAAATTAAAAAACGATATCATTTTTAAAGCTTTCTTTAGTAGGCATGAAAATTATTTAGAAAGTTTTTTAAGTGCTATCTTAAATCGTAAAATTGAAATCAAAAGAGTTTTACATGACGTAAGACTGGAACAATTAACTAGAGATATGAAATATGGTGTGTTAGATCTTGAAGTAATTCTAGAAAATGGAGAAATCGTGAATATCGAAATGCAGCTCAAAGATAATAAGAATATAGAGAAAAGGACTATTTTTTATGCTAGTAAAAAAATAGTTGAACAACTTGAACCTGGTGAACATTTTGAAAATTTAAAAAAAGTAATTATAATAACGATTTTAGATTATTCCTTAACTGATTTTCCAGAATACTTGATTGATACTGATAGAGTTATTACTACTCATAAAGATCACACTATAAATAATGATGTTAAATATTATTATATTGAATTAGATAAATTCAGAAATCAAAATCCAGACATGAAAGACACTTTAAACCAATGGCTGAGCTTTCTGGATATGGAGAGGGGTGATTTGTTAGAAATGGCTAAAGAAGAAAACAAAGAAATTAAAGAAGCTTTTGAAGAATACGAAGTTTTAACTGGCGATGCTGCAGTTAAAAGACTTGCTGAACTAAAAAGAATGTCTGAACTTGAAGAACATTCTGCTTTAACTGTTGCTAAACAAGAAGGTAGAGAAGCTGGTATTCAAGAGGGCAAAAAATCCGGCATTGAAGAAGGCAAAAAAGCTGCACAACTTTCTATAATTCAAAATTTATTAAATTCTGGTATGAAAATAGATGAAATATCTAAAATAACAGGTTTAACTCAAGAAGAAATTAACGATCTGCTTGATAATAAAAATATCCATAGAGACAATAATTAAAACAAATTAGTTCCTTTTTTCTAATTTATTTGAAAATTATAAAAAAACTTCCATTAAGTATAATACCTAACGGAAGTTTTTTTATAAAATTATTTTAATTTTCCTGTGAATATTGCTGCTTTTCCTAAATCATTTTCAATATTTAATAATCTATTATATTTAGCAACTCTATCTGTTCTGCAAGGTGCTCCTGTTTTGATTTGTCCAGCATTTGTTGCAACTGCAACATCTGCAAGTGTTGTATCTTCTGTCTCGCCAGATCTGTGTGATACAACAGCTGTCATTCCATTTTTCTTAGCAAGTTCAATTGCATCTAATGTTTCTGTTAATGTTCCGATTTGGTTTAATTTTATTAATATACTATTTGTAACACCTAAATCAATTCCTTTTTGTAGTCTCTTAATATTTGTAACAAATAGATCATCTCCAACTAATTGTATTTTTGAACCTAATCTATCTGTTAATTTTTTCCAGCCATCCCAATCTTCTTCTGCTAATCCATCTTCTATTGATACAATTGGATATCTATTTACTAAATCTTCCATGAAGTCTATCATTTCATCAGCTGTTTTAGTAACACCTATTTTCCAGAAATGATAATCTCCATCTTTTCCGATTTTCTTTGCTTCATCATACATTTCTGTTGCAGCTACATCTAGAGCTAAAGCAACTTCTTCTCCTGGTTTATATCCAGCTTTTTCAATAGCTTCTACTATTAATGATAATGCTTCATCTTCATCTTTTACATTTGGTGCAAATCCACCTTCATCACCAACTGCTGTTGATAAACCTCTTTCTTTTAATACTTTTTTCAAGTTATGATAAATTTCTGCTCCCATTCTCATACATTCTGTAAATGATTTTGCCCCTACTGGCATTATCATAAATTCTTGTACACTTAATGTAGAATCTGCATGTTTTCCACCATTCATTATGTTCATCATTGGAACAGGAAGAACTTTGCTATTGCATCCACCAATATAGTTATATAATTCCATTCCTAAAGAATTAGCAGCTGCTTTTGCTACAGCAAGTGATACTCCAAGTGTTGCATTTGCACCTAATTTTCCTTTATTTTCTGTTCCATCTATTTCTATTAATGTTTGATCTAATGTTATTTGATCATAAGCATTCATTCCTACGATTTTTTCTCTAATTAAAGTATTTACATTTTCTACTGCCTTTAGTACACCTTTTCCTAGATATCTAGATTTGTCTCCATCACGAAGTTCAACTGCCTCAAAACTTCCTGTCGAAGCTCCAGAAGGAACCATAGCAACTCCAGTAGATCCATCTTCTAACATTACTTCAACTTGTACTGTTGGATTTCCTCTAGAGTCTAATACCTCTAAAGCTTTTACTTCCTCAATTTCTAAATAATCTTTCATTTTTAATACCTCCTAAAATTTTTATTTAATTATTTTTAAAATTAAAAATTTAAAATCTGATTTTTATTTTTTTCTTCTTCTTTACGCCTTTTTTCCTCTTCTTTTTTTGCTTTTTCTTCTATCTTCTTAGCTTTCTTTTCTTCTTGCACTACAGCCTTTTGCTCTTGAATTTCTTTTCGTATTTTTGCTTCTTCTATTTCTCTATCAAACCCAACTATATTATTCATTGTTTTTACATACATTCCTGTTTGATATTCTTCTTTTCTACATTTTTCTATTTTGTCTATGTTATTAAAATACTTATCTAAGATTTTTCTTTCTTCTTTTATATCTCCGCCTAAATGTAAATATTTATACCTCCAAATTATATGTCTTACATAACTGGCATACTCTTCTTGACTAATTTTATCATACCTAAATTCTACTTTAAATCGACAATGAGCTATAGATATTGTAAGATTAGTCCATAAGTCTTGTTCTGTGTCTTTGAAATCTTGCCTTAAATCTTTTATTGTTTGATATAAATCATCTACTAATTTTAAGTATTCAGTTTCATTTATATTAAATTTTTTAGGTACTTCATAAACATTTACAGGTTTCTTTTTTAATAAACCTTTTGGCAGATAATAGAAGTACATCTCTCCTGTTTGAACATCTCCAGATTTATCAATAACAGATGCATATAAATATATTTCATCCCATTTTTCTGGTATTAATTCAAACAAACAACTTTGAATTTTTTCGTATTTGTCCTTCATATTCTTCGTAGTTCTCAGCATTTCTTCTCATTAGCTACTATAAATTTTTATTTATAGTAGCTATTCCCCCTTCTTCTTAGACTTAAATTCAATTTGTTTTAATGTATTTATCCTTATTTTTCTATCAAACTTTCTCCTGTCATTTCTTTAGGTTTTTGTATTTGCATCAATTCTAGTATAGTTGGTGCTAAATCTGCTAATTTACCTTCTTTTAATTTTACATTTTCTTTTTCAGATATTAAAATTAATGGTACTAAGTTTGTAGTATGTGCTGTATGTGGTTCTCCAGTTTTATAGTCTATCATTTGTTCTGCATTTCCATGATCTGCTGTTATTATTAAATTGGCTTTTTGTGCATCAATCGCTTCATATACTTTTTCCACACATTTATCTATTGTTTCAATAGCTTTTACAGCAGCTGGTAAATTACCTGTATGACCTACCATGTCCGGGTTTGCATAATTTAATATTATGCAATTATATTTTTTAGAGTTTATTGCTTCGACTACTTTTTCTGTTACTTCATATGCACTCATTTCAGGTTTCATGTCATATGTTTCTACTTTTGGAGATGGAACTAAAATTCTGTCTTCTCCTTTGTATTGTTTTTCTTCCCCTCCATTGAAGAAAAATGTAACATGTGCATATTTTTCTGTTTCTGCAATTCTAAGCTGTGTTCCTCCATTTTTACTAATTACTTCCCCTAAAGTATTTTTAATAACTTCTTTTTTAAATGCTATATGAACATTTGGCATTGTTTCATCATAACTTGTAAAACATACAAAATATAGATCCATTTTCTTGGTTTTGAATTCTTTAAAATCTTTATCTACTAAACTACGTGTAATTTGTCTCGCTCTATCAGGCCTAAAATTGAAGAATATTACTGAATCTCCATCTTCTATTGTAGCTACTGGTTTATCTCCTGTTGTTATAACTGTTGGCTCAACAAATTCGTCAAATACTTCTTTTTGATAAGAACTTTCTATTGCATTTATGCTTGAACCTGATTTTAGTCCTTCTCCAAAAACCATAGCATCATAAGCTTTTTGTATTCTATTCCAACGCTTATCTCTATCCATGCTATAGAATCTACCAGATATAGTTGCTATTTTTCCAACACCTTTTTCTTTCATTTTTTCTTCTAATTCTTGTATATAATTTTCTGCTGATGCAGGTGGTGTATCTCTACCATCTAAAAAGCAATGAACATATACATCTTCAAAATCTCTTCTTTTTGCCATTTCTAATAATCCATATAAATGTCTATTATGGCTATGAACTCCTCCATCTGATACTAAGCCTAATATATGAAGTTTTGAATTATTTTTTTTGCAATTTTCTATTGCTGCTACAAATTCTTCATTTGTAAAGAAATCTCCATCTTCGATTGATTTTGTAATTCTTGTTAATTCTTGATATACTATTCTTCCAGCTCCGATATTAGTATGACCAACTTCTGAGTTTCCCATTTGACCTTCTGGTAATCCTACTGCTAATCCACTTGCAGCGATTTTTGTTGTAGGATATTTTTTCATTAGTTTATCAATATTGGGTGTATTAGCTAATTTTACTGCATTTCCTTCTTTTTTTGAATTTTCTCCAAACCCATCTAATATCATTAGCATTGTTAATTTGCTTTCCATAAATTTGCTTCCTTTCTTTGTTAATTTTAAAGTATAGTATTTACATAACTTTTTATCTTGAAATATTTTATTGTTGTGTTTTTTCTTTTTCTTCTGCTTCTTTTGCCATAAGTTCTAGATATTCTTTGCTTTTTTCTACTACAATATTATTATTTTCGCAAAATTCTCTTAAATCAACAAAACAATTGTCTAAAACATTTACTTTTACTTTTTCATCTAAATAGCAAGCTTCGGCAATCTGATATATTCCTTCTTCGCTTAGAGTTAATACCATTATATTCTGTTCTTCTATAGATACCATCCAATATTCTCGTACTCCAAATTTTTGATATAATTTTAATTTTCGCATCCTATCATGCCTAATATTAGATGGTGATAAAATTTCTATTGCTAGGTCTGGTGCTCCTACAATATTTTTTTCAGTAATCTTGTCTTTGTCACATACAACCATAATGTCTGGTTGTACAACATTAAATTCCTCGTTGTTGTCTATTGCACCTGATAATTTAACATCTAGTGGTGAAATAAATACTCTGCACTTTTTTCCTTTTAAGTAGGTTTTTAATTGATAATAAATTTCTCCTACTATTTCTTGATGAGCTACACTTGGACTTGCCATTAAATATGGCACTCCATCAATTAGTTCATACCTTTTGTCGTCGTCAACCTTTAATAAGTCTGCATATGAAATTTTTTCTGGTTCTAAATCCATTGCTAAGTTGTTGTTCATTTTTTCTTTCCTCTCTTTCTCCATTTGATTTAGCCCCTCCTTGTCAAATATAAACTATTTATTATAATTTACTATTTTTTCAAAACTTTCTGCCTTTAGACTTGCACCACCAATCAAGCCTCCATCGATGTCTGACATTTCTAATAATTCTTTTGCATTTTCCGGCTTCATACTTCCGCCATATTGTATTATAACTCTATCTGCCACGTTTTGTCCATAGATTTTGGCAATTTTTTCTCTTATTTTTTTACAAGCTTCATTTGCATCTTCACTTGTAGCTGTTTTTCCTGTTCCAATTGCCCAAATAGGTTCATAAGCAATAATAGTATTAGCTACTTGCTCATCAGTTAAACCATCTAATGCTTTTTGAGTTTGATTTGTTATAATTTCAAATGCTTTTCCTGACTCTCTTTCGCCCAATGTTTCTCCTACACATACAATTGGTTTTAAGTCATTTGCAAATGCTGCTTTTAGCTTTTTGTTTACTGTTTCATCTGTTTCTGCAAAATATTGTCTTCTCTCAGAATGTCCTATTATTACATATTCTACTCCTATAGATTTTAACATTTTACCAGAAATTTCTCCTGTATAAGCTCCTTTTTCTTCAAAATGCATATTTTGTGCACCTATCTTTATATTTGTTCCTTGTGCTGTAAGCAAACTATAAAATAAATCTGTATATGGTACACAAAGCACAACTTCGCTATCTGCATCTTTAACTAATGGAGCTAAATTTGATATCATCGCCATTGCTTCATTTGGAAGCATATTCATTTTCCAGTTTCCTGCTATTACTTTTTTACGCATAATTTTCTTCCTCCTATATCTTCCTTTTAAAGATTTAATAACATTTTAAATAAGATTCAATCTTTCCTATTTATCTTGTAAAGCTTCAATTCCTGGTAATTTTTTGCCTTCTAAAAATTCAAGAGATGCTCCTCCACCTGTTGAAATATGTGTCATTTTTTCAGCTACTCCTGCTTTTTCTACTGCTGAAGCAGAATCGCCTCCTCCAATTATTTTTACTGCGTCTATATCTCCTAAAGCTTTTGCTATTGCATTTGTTCCTACTGC
Organism: uncultured Clostridia bacterium; assembly: GCA_944386695.1. Classification (GTDB taxonomy): domain Bacteria; phylum Bacillota; class Clostridia; order TANB77; family CAG-508; genus CAG-269. The sequence goes on from CALXCB010000046.1 coordinate 6,778, forward strand.
AAATTGATCAAATTCAAACACTCCTAAAGGACCATTCCATACTATAGTTTTAGCATTTTGAAGTTCTTTTGTGTATAATTCTATAGTTTTTTCTCCAATATCTAATCCTTCCCATCCATCTGGTATTTCAGTTGATTTTACTGTTTTACTTTCTGTATCTGCTTTAAATTCTTTTCCTATTTTGTTATCTATTGGAAGTAATAGCTTTACTCCTTTATTTTTAGCTTTTTCCATTAATTCTAAAGCTAATTCTAATTTGTCTTCTTCACATATTGAATCTCCAACACTATATCCTTGTGCCTTAAAGAATGTATATGCCATTCCTCCACCTATTAGTAATGTATCTACTTTTTCTAATAGGTTTTCAATTACTCCTATTTTATCTGATACTTTTGATCCTCCAAGTATTGCCATAAATGGTCTTTCTGGATTTTCTAAAGCTTCTCCTAAGAACTTAAGTTCTTTTTCAATCAAAAATCCTGATACAGCTGGTAAATAGTGTGCCACTCCTTCTGTTGAAGCATGTGCTCTATGTGCTGTTCCAAATGCATCATTTACAAATACTTCTCCAAATGATGCAAGTTCTTTTGCAAATTCTGGATCATTATCTGTTTCTTCTCTGTGGAATCTTAGATTTTCAAGTAATAATATTTCTCCATTTTTTAAATTCTTAGCTTTTGATTTAGCATCTTCTCCTACTACATCATTTGCCATAATTACTTCTTTTCCTAATAACTTAGATAGTTCCTTAGCTACTGGCTTTAAAGAATATTCTGGTTTAAATTCTCCTTTTGGTCTACCTAAATGTGAACATAAAACTAATTTACAGTTTTGTTCTAATAAATATTTTATTGTAGGTAAAGCTGATACTATTCTTCTATTATCAGTAATATTTCGATTTTGATCCATTGGCACATTAAAATCACATCTAGCTAATACTCTTTTTTCTTTTAAATCAATATCTTTTACTGTTTTTTTACTCATTTTTTATATCTTCCTTTCCTCTTTTTAAAATTTTTATACAATAAAAAGCTAGGTGGCAACAAGACCACCCTGCCACCCTCTAGCTTTCCCTTTATCCTAATTCAGCAAAATATTTTATTGTTCTAACCATTTGGCTAGTATATGAATTTTCATTATCATACCAAGAAACAACTTGAACTTGATATAAATCATCACCTAAATGCATAACCATTGTTTGTGTTGCATCAAATAATGAACCATATCTCATTCCTATAACATCTGAAGAAACTATTTCTTCTTCTGTATATCCATATGATTCATTAGCTACTGCTTTCATAGCTGCATTTATTGAATCTACTGTTATATCATTTCCTTTTACAACTGCTGTTAATATTGTTGTTGATCCTGTTGGAACTGGAACACGTTGAGCTGAACCTATTAATTTTCCATTTAATTCTGGAATAACTAATCCAATTGCTTTTGCAGCTCCTGTTGAGTTTGGTACTATATTTATAGCTGCTGCTCTTGCTCTTCTTAGATTTCCTTTTCTATGTGGTCCATCAAGAAGCATTTGATCTCCTGTATAAGCATGTATTGTTGACATGATTCCTGATTGGATTGGTGCATAATCATTTAATGCTTTAGCCATTGGTGCTAAGCAGTTTGTTGTACATGATGCTGCTGATATTATTTTATCTTCTGGTGTTAAAATCTTTTCATTTACTCCGTAAACTATTGTAGGTAAATCATTTCCTGCTGGTGCTGAAATAACAACTCTTTTTGCTCCTGCATTTATATGTGCTGTAGCTTTTTCTTTACTTGTATAGAATCCTGTACATTCAAGTACTACATCTACTCCAATTTCTCCCCAAGGTAATTCATTTGCATCTGCTTTTGCATATATTTTTATCTCTTTTCCATCTACTATTATTGAATCTTCTGTAGCACTTACTGTATCTGCTTTTTCATATTTTCCTTGTGCTGAATCATATTTTAGTAAGTGAGCAAGCATTTTAGGACTTGTTAGATCGTTTATTGCTACGATTTCATATCCTTCTGCTCCAAACATTTGTCTAAATGCAAGACGCCCTATACGTCCAAAACCATTAATGGCTACTTTTACTGACATAAAAATTCCTCCTTTAACATACTTTTATGTATGTTTTTCCTTTTTTGTTTACTATTTCCCCTTTCGGGCAATTTTATTCTATAACAACTATTAAAATATTTCAAGGGCTTTTATAAGATTTTAATAATTTTTAAAAAATTTCTTCAAAACTATTGACAAAAAAATTTTTTAAGCTTATAATAAAAAACGTACTTGCGAAAGTACTTATTTTTGGGTAGGTGGTCGAGTGGTTAAAGGCACCAGACTGTAAATCTGGCCGCGTGAGCGTACGATGGTTCGAATCCATCCCTACCCACCAATGACGTTTCTGTTCGAACTAATAGAACAGAATTGATACAAAATCAATCAGAAAATAAAATCTGGTTGATTTTTTTGTTGCTTAAAAACAATATAAAAATCATCCAAACGAAAGGATGGTGTAAGAAAATGAAGATAATTAAGCAAGAATTACAATTTGAGGAATGTCTAAAACAGCGAATTGAATTTATATGTGAGTTCTCAAAAGTTATCCCTACTTTTATAAATGGTAGTATTAGAAAACTAGAAAGAACTAATATTACATATATAGAGCCACATAGAGTGATTATTAAAAATATTACTTTTTTAGTTTTTAATTATTCAAATGATGTATATATTTCAAATTTGACTAAAAAGATTAAATTATCTGAATTAGAAGAATATTTGAAAAATATATAACTGTAAATAATTGACATTTCTTTAAAACGTGATATAATATAGGCAATTAATTATGTATAGTTGTGCGTAAAGAACTATACAATTACGAGTACTTTGAAAATTCTATATTATATTACAATTATGTTATATTTCTATATTACTTTACAATAAAGAGATTTTAAGAGATGTCAGCTGTACTCGTGTACTATGATGTCTCTTTTTTTGTTAGGAGGTTTGAAAATTGAGTGATAAAAAGAAAAAATGTGGGTTATATATGAGAGTATCAACAGAAGACCAAGCTCGTGAAGGTTTTAGTTTACCAGAGCAAAGAGAAAGATTAGAAACTTTTTGTAAATTTAAAGGTTATGAGATAATAGATTATTACGAAGATGCTGGAATAAGTGCTAAAACTGGTAATCATAGACCAGAATTTGAAAGATTAAAAAATGATATAAAAGCTAAAAAAAATAAATACTATTGTTGCTTTGAAATTAGACAGAATAACAAGAAGTATTTATGATTGGGAAAATTTAATGACTTTTTTAGATGAAAATGGTGCTTATTTAGACTGTGTTAATGATGAGATAAATACAACAAGTGCAAATGGTAAAATGATTTCAAGACTTTTAATGAGTGTAAGTCAAAATGAAATTGAAAGAACAAGCGAAAGGACAAAAATAGGTTTAGCAGGTGCAATAAAGTCAGGACATATTCCTCATATTGCCCCATTAGGCTATAAACACGAAGCTAAGAAATTAGTAATTGATTATTCTACTAAAGATGTTGTAATTAGAATATTTAATTTATATTACAACGGTTATTCTTATCAAAAAATAAGTAATTTATTTAATGATGAAAAAGTATTAGGAAAAGAAAATTGGAGAGATTCCACTAT
>CALXCB010000047.1 GCA_944386695.1 uncultured Clostridia bacterium
ATTTCCAATATAACTCATTATTTCATTTACTTCTGAATTGTTAAAATTTGCTATATTGTTACTTCCAAAATAAGTATTTAAATCTGGAGCTATTGGTTGTTCTACTTTACATAGAATCATATCATAATTTAAATTTTCTAAAGCTGCATTATAAGCAGAATCATCTGCATATGTTATATTGACAATTATTCCTTGTTCAGCAAGTTGTGTTTTTATATCTTCTGCTGCTCTACATCTTGCTTGATCACTTGCTTTTACTATCATACTCAAACTAAGTGGGGTTGTCCTATAATTTATTAACTTTTGCCAAACTCCATTTTTTAACTCCCAACCAGAAGATGACAATAAATTATTTTTTTCATTAATATTATAAAAATTTTCATCTTGTTCTTCAACTAAAAAGCTTTTCGTATTTAATGGAAAATTAGTCTTAGTGTACATACTGCCATATGAATTTGAAATTACTCTATCTTTATCTATAGCATCTCTTACAGCTTTTCTTATATTTACATCTGCCAAATTACCATTACTTGTATTTAAAGCTAAAAATATAAATTCTCTTCCCTCTATTTCTGTAGTATCATACCCTATAGTACCAATATAATTTTGATATTCAGAATTTTCTGTTGTAATTAGATCTATACTTCCCATTTTAAATGCATTATATAATTCTGCAACTGTTGAATATAAATTTATAGTTATTTTTTCTAGGGTAGAGTTTTTTTCCTTATTCCACCAATTTTCGTTTTTTTCTAAAACTATTGTATTATTAGTCACTTGTGAAATCTTAAATTGACCTGTTGTTATAGGATCTTTGCTATTATTTATATCCCAAAAATCTACATCTTTATAATATGAGTAACTTAATATTGGAAAATTTAAGTAATATTCAAAATTGTTAACTGGTTGATCTAATATCAATCTTAAAGTGTACTTATCAATAATATCTACTTCTCTTACATGGTTTATATTACTTGCATATACAGAATTTTGATTTTCTTTTAGTTTGTCTATTGTGTATTTAACATCATCACTAGAAAACTCACTTCCATTTGACCATTTTACACCTTGTCTTAATTTTACAACATATATATTATCTGCACTCTTAACACATTCTGTAGCTAATACATAATTTAAATTATAATCTTCTGTAATATCTATTAATGGCTCATAAATTATTTTATCTATATTTTGAACTTTTCTATTGTTTGTTATTATTGGATTTATTGTATCAAATTCAGAAATCGCGAGTGTCATTTCTGTTCCTTTTTGTACTTCTTCAGTTGTACTTGAAGAAGTTGCATTATTTTCATTTTCATCTGCATTTTGTACTCTTACTATATAAATTGCTACTCCCATTATAATTATAATAAATAAAATAAATAAATATCCAAAAATATTATTTCTCATATACTCCTCTTTTTCTAATTTAAAACTTCAGTTGTAATTATATAATAATTTTAACAAAAGTCAAGAATAAATTTGTTTTGAATTTATACTCTTTGAACCAATATAATTTGATATAATAAATTTATAATAACATAAAAAAACAATTTCTGCAATTGTTTTTTTACTTTTTTCTATTTTTTTCATCGCAAAATTCGACATTTTCCATTGGGGACAGACCCTTTTGCAAAAGGGTCTGTCCCCAATGGAAAAAATCAACTTTTATACTTCCAAATAGATATAATCAATACTAATAATAAAATTATAATAATTGCTATTACAATAAATATTTTTTGAAAAGAATTTTTATTTAGGCTTGCTTCTTTTTTTTCATTTGTTTCAGTAGCTGTTCTTTGTGCCTGATAAATATTTTCTAATTTTTCTTTATTCTCTTCTACTTCTTTTTTATATTTTTCTTCCTCATATTGATTTCTTCTATATGCATTTATTTCATATACTTTTTTTGATATTCCATTTGGTGCTGTTACTGTAACTGTGATTAGATTATTTCCTTCTATTAAATCATCTTTACCATTTATTTTTACTGCTGCATTTTCATTTTCTGGAATAGCTAAAATATTTAAATTTGTAACTTCATTCGATACTTCTATATCATAGTGTGTCATACTATTGTCAAATGGCGGATATAATAATATATTTTCAACTGCTAATGTTTCTAAATTAGTATTTTCCGCTTCGATATTATTTGATTCTATATAATTTCTCTTTTTTTCTATTTGTTTTTCTGCTGAGTTTTGATCATCTCCAATTTGAATTTGAATTTCTTCAAAATTTGTTTGTATTAGTTGTCCTACATTACTGTAAAACTCCCCCTCCACATTAAAAGTTGTAATCCCATTTTCTTTAGCTTTAAATTTAAATTTAGCAAGTTCTCCATCTTTAGAAACTTTTCCTCCTGTTTCGTCATACCAAACATATATAATACGATTTCCTATTATATTTGTATTTTCTGGTCCTGACACATATTCCAATTTACTATTATCAAAATAAAGATATGATGTAAAGGCTGAAGTTTCAGCATTTTTAATACAAATTGAAATTTCTACTTCTTCTTCATTTACTATTGTTTGTTTATTACTAGAAAGATATATTGTTCCTGTAGTTGAAGCATAGCTTGTTTTCAATAACATTATTAAAAATAAAACTATAGATATACAATTAATTAAATAAAACTTTTTCTTCATTCTTCATCCTCTTTCTTCAATACTATTAACAACCAGGACCGGATCTTTTTGTCATTGTTCAATTATTTGTAATCCTAAAATATGTCTTTGAATTAATAGTAGATCCACAGAAGTCGGTTTTTTACCATCTTTATTAATTCTGCTTGCTTTCATAAATATTTCTTCTAATTTTTGTATTTCTAAAATATGTCTTTGTATTACTAATAAATCTACGCTATTTATTTTTCCATCTCCATTTGCATCTCCATATAAAATAATTTTATATTCTCTTAAGATTTTTTCATCTTCTTTTACTCTTACTCTGGTTCCGGTTCCTAACAAATCTGTATCTTTTAATAAGTCTCCTTTATAATTAATAAATTCAAGAGTTAAATCTGTTGTTATCAATGCTTTTATATCTGATACAGTACTTTTAGTATGATCTATTCCACTAATTTCCAAACTATTTATTGTTAATGAACTATCAAAATGAATTTCATAATCTTCTAATTTTCTTACTACAATTACTTTACATTGTGCTTTTATATTTGTGTTCTCGTTAGATGTTCCTGTAATCGTTGTTTTCCCTTCCATATGTGCTGTAATAATACCATTTTCATCTATACTTGCTATTTTGTTATCTTCACTACTATATAATATAGTTTTTTCATTAGCATCATCTGGCTCAATATTTCCATTTATTTGGAACGTATCTCCTATTTGCATATAAATTTCTTTTTGATCTAGAGAAATTGACGTTACTTTACTATATACCATAATTTCAATTTGATTTTGCACATCATTTTCTTCTGCCTTAACTGTAATTGTTGCTGTACCAGATCGAATTGCTCTAATATTTCCTTTATCATCAACAGTTGCAACATTCGGATTACTTGAACTATATAAAACTTTATGATTACTTGCTTCCACAGGCAATATTGTTACTTGTAATTGTTTTGTTTCCCCTTTTTGTATTGTCGTATTATCAATTGATAAATCAATTTTTTCTATTTGAACTAATGGTGCTTCTGTAACATAACTTTGAAAAATATAGCCCACTATACCATTTTCTAGAATGACTTTATCCCATTTTTCATCTGATTGTATACCTTTTCCAATTCTTGTCATTTTATCTGAAGTCGAAACAGTAGTGATGATTTCATACGAAGTACCTGGTCCTGTCCTAATATTAACATTTGTAGCATTACAATAAACTTTTGTATTATCAGTAGCAAAGTCTGCTGAATTAATACTTGGACTTTGTGTTGGAATTTCTGGCATATTTTCATAAACTGGAATTATAAAATTCATAGAAATATCTAACAAGCCACTATTTTTATATCCTGTATATATAGACTTTGATTCACTATATGGTGCCAAAACATTTGTCATATATTGATGCCAAAATAATTCATCTCCTCTTTCATCATTTACATCAAACTTTTGTAAATAAATAGTATTTTGCCCTACATTTATATAACTTGAGCCAATAAAAATACCACCACCTGTAATTGCTTTTTCTTTTGTATTCCAAGGAATTAAATATTTATCTTTTGTTTCTTGACTTGCTCCTTTTCCATCTTTTGCATATTGAAGCCCATTTTTTATTGCTCCCATTGGTTCTGATGAACTAGTTGCTCCTATATTATAAAAATTATATAAACCTTTAAATCCTTCGACTGTTCCACTTATAGAACTATGAGTTAAAAAAGGCCCTACTTCTTGCTTAATACGAGATGCTAGATGATATGGACTAACTTTTGATGTTTGACCACCTTTTAAAATTAAATCTGAATATTTTTCAGTCATATTAATTGTATTTCCATTACTATCATAGTATGAAACTTTTGTATTATAAAATTCTGTTCCATATAATATTTTCTCAATTCCATCTAAATTGTTAGTCTGAGTACTATGAGATAATGTTTCAAATTGAAAAATACGTACTTCATTTAAAAAATTCCTTGGATCCATACAATATTCAACCGCTTCTCTAGAACTGTCCACCCAACCACTATCAACTTCTACATTATACTCTCCAGGGTTTGTATTTTTCCAACTATCAGAATAATTTTTCGGTACTAAGTTTTTTCCAAATTCATTTTCTTGATCTATAACATAATTCCAATCTAAATTAGTATATAATGTTGTGAATGTCCAATTTGGATGTTTTTTTGCTAGTTCTTCTAAATATGGCCTATAACTACTTGGAAAATTTTCAATTCCTTCTAATTTGCTTGATGCATTTACTTTATAATATATCAAAAATATAGATATTATAATTGTTAATATTATTGAAAAAATAATATACTTTTTCTTACTTTTTAATTTTTCCATTTTTAATATTATTCCTTTCAAAGTTATATCTCCCTGGCTTTTACTATAATTCTCTTTTTTGAATCATTAGTACATGTTATTAATGTAACTTCTCTAGTTTCATTTGTATCTTGAGACAAACAACTTACATCTTCTGGCTCCACTTTATATATTTCGTAAATTTCATATTCTATTCTTCCAATTTCATTATCAGAAATAGTCAATTTATCTCCTATTTCTAATTTTTTTAAATTTCTAAACATATTTTCGTTCTTAAAATTATGACCTGCTATACAAAAATTGCCTATTTTATTTGCATCTGCTCCCCAAAATTTTGTAACAGATATATTTAAAGCTTCTACCGAATAATCTTTCAAGACATATGTTTCTAAATCTATTTTTGGAATTTCTAATTTTGCAATAACATCATATCCATTATAATTACTTATAATCTCTTCTTTTGGATATTCTTCTATATTATTTGCTATTTCACTACTTTCTTCTATCGTTTGATTTTCACAACTAGTTAAACTTTGAGTATCATACATCGAAACTTCTTTATCTTTGATTTTATTTTCTGTTATTTCTTCTTTAATAATCCATGCTATAATACTAAAAAGAGCAAAAAAAATAATTATCTTTACTACCTGTCTTTTTTTCTTTGCTTTCATTTGAATCTCCTCATGCACTATGTAAAGGAGTTCTGTAAATTTTACAAAACTTCCTTTTTATTATTTATTTTTTTTATTGTAATATAAATAGCAACCTACCAATATAACTAATGTTACAATAATTGGAATATAAATATTTATACCAGTTTTAGGTAATTTAGTTGGCATTTCAGTTACATTTTCTTGCTCTGTTTTATTTTCTTCCCTTGCTCCTTCATCTATCTTTTCTGTTTCTTCTTCTGGTGGTGTTATTTCTGTAATACCTTCATCTTCTGTTGGTGGAGTCTGTGTAGTTCCGTCAGTAACTGTTAAATTAAATGTTTTTTCTGCTATTACACTATCTGAATTATCCTTATCAATTAATTTTAAAGTTATATTATAAACTCCTTCTTTACTAAAAATTCCTCTTGCATTTAATACTTGAGAAACATCTTTTCCTCCTATTTTATAGCCTTGAGGATCTCCAAAACCATTTTGAATAATATCTTGCTCACCTAGAGATTGGTCAGTTGCTAATAGTTTAACACTTGCTCCATCAGGTGTTGTTGCTTCTGCAATTAGTCTTGCATGTTCATAATAATGTCCCATCGGAGATGAATATGAAATTGTTATTTCTTTTTCCTGTTCTTTTATAATACCCCCTGTATATTTTAAATCTAATGTATAATCAATATATTGCGGCTCAACTGTTAAATTTTTTTCTATTGGTGTTGTTATATCATCAAATGTAACTGATCCATCAGAATTTGCTAATCCTTCTGCTGTTACCATAAATTCTGTAGGGTTTGATGTTGTAATATCTGATTTTGCTCTAAACCTTACACTCATATTTGTCCTTGGATTTGTTCCTCCTGTTGAATCATGATAAACAACTCTTACTTTGTCTGTTGTATCATTAGGTGTTCCTCCATCTGCTGATATATATTCAAATATATTATTATCATAAGAAATATCAAATGTATAAGCTCCTAGCTCTTGTCCAAATTGAATTGTTACTATTACTTCTTCGCCTGGTCTTACTGTTGTTTTATCTATTTGTACATTTATTGTATCTAATGATGCTGCAAAAGTTTTTCCTTCAAAGATAAGTACACTTAATAATGTTATTGTAGCAATCATACTTATTATTTTTTTCATAAAAAATTTCCTCCTTTTTTGTTTTATATTTATATTATGTCATTTTTTTGTTTAGATTATTTAGTCAAAAATTTCAAGTTTTTATTTTTGGAAATTTTTTCATTTTGACAAAAATAAAATTTGGACATACAAAAGAAGACTAGAAAAGCTCTTAAAACTTTTCCTAGTCTTTTTTTGTTGCTATTCTTTAGATAAAATACTTTCATTTTCAAATAAATTTATATTTTTCCTTCTATATACCGAAAATATAATGGCAATATTTATCATATTTACTATAAAATATACTCCTCCATAAGTTACAAATGGTAAATTAATATTTGTTGCAATTCCCATATTAATATTCATAAGTACACTAGCAATTGATTGGAAAATATATAATGTGCTTAAGCCAATTATTAAAAATTTTCCATATTTTTCTTTTATATGTTTAGCATTTAAAATTAATTTTATTGAAGTTAATATTATTGTCAAAACTAATATTCCAGAAAATAGTATTCCTGTTTTTCCTAATAAATAGATAAATGTATAATTACTTTCCCTGCTTATAACATATTCATCACTTGAAATTACTCGTGTATCAGCTTGCCCTATAAGTTTTGCATTTTCTAATACTTCTTTTTGTAACATTCCCACATAGCCTGAACCATCAGGATCAGTTTCAGGGAAAAATGATGCCTTTATTCTGTTTAATCTATATGGACTTGTAAATATTATTGTTGTTACAAAAATTACTGCAAAAGTTAAAATTGGTGCATATAAGATAATTAATTTTTTTATTTTATGTTCTTTATTTTGTAATATTTTTACAGTAGTAATTACTAGATATGCACAACCTAATATTGTTGCATTTGCAACTGATGGTATGTATAACATTAATATTAATGAAAATATTCCAAGTACTAATATTTTTATAAAATCTTTATTTAAACTTATATTAAATTGCTCATTTTGTATTTTTATAATATTGTCATTTTTATAATCAACTATAAAACCTATAAATGCAATTAGATATAATGGAACTGCTATTGTACAAGGCATAAATGTTATACCAAATATTCTTACCCATTTTACTCCATTTATTAGTGCATCTAATCCTATTATTGGTAAAAACATTATTATTGTAGCTATTAAGTATATTATATTTGTATATTTTCTCATCTTTCTGTAATCAAAGAAATATATGCATATACCTAGTACAATTCCAATTAACATATAAACAATGATATTTCCTATATAATTATAATTCATAATTGATTTTTTTAGTATTGAAACAACTACTCCAAATCCTATTAAAATTATAACTAATATTAAGAGTTGCCAATCTAATTTTGGTCTATGTATTTTGTTAAGTTTTTTACCTATTTCTTCTGCAACTCCCATTTGAGAAACTGCTTTTTCTTCAACTTCTTTTTCAGGCATGCCACTACTTACATAGTCTTCTTTTATGTCTTGAATATGCATTTTTAATTCTTCAGCTATGGGCTTTCTTGCAGGTTGATATTTTATTTCTTTACAAACTTCATTTAAAAAATTTTTAGTATCCAAATAAAACACCTCCTACAACTTGATTAACTCCACTACTAAATGTTTGCCATTCTTGCTTTTTTTCTTTTAAGTGTTTTTTTCCTTCTTTGGTAATTGAATAGTATTTTCTTTTTTTGCTTCCAGTATCATCCCAATATGAACAAATATAATTTCTTTCTTCTAAATTATGTAATATTGGATATAATGTTCCTTCTTGAAATTCAAATATGTTTTGAGATTTTTCTTTTAATTTTTTTATCATTTGATACCCGTACATATCTTCATTTTCTAGTAAACTTAATACCAACATATTTGTACTTCCTTTTAATAGCTCTCTACTTATTTTCAATTAAACCACCCCTTTCTTTATACCTTGCTTACCTATGTATTTTTATACATTGTAATACTAGGTATAAAATTTGTCAATAGTTTTTTAAAAAAAATCCCCCCGAATGCAAATTGCATTCGGGGGGTTAAAACAAGTTTACTTTTTAATTTTTCGAGAGCTGCTTTAGAGCTGCTTTAATGAGTTCATACTCTTTTGCCTGCTCCTCGATTTCAAAGACCTTCTCAGTTAAGACAGATTTGTACTGTCCACTAGAATTTGCAGCTATCAAATCTTTCCATAAAGGTGTAAGAGCTCTTCTTCTATAATTATAAACAATTATATCGCTGGATTGACATATTCTTGATATATCTTTCAGCATATCTTTCACCTTAAACTCTGTGGTATCAATCCACATTCTTCCTTCTTCTAACCACGAAGTTGCCTCTGAAGCATATCCCGGTATACGTAAATTCGCGTATGTACAATAACCTGACTTTAATGTTTTTTCCAGATATTTTTGTACTACCTCTAAATTTTTCCGCATATCTTCTTGCAGGTTTTTTTCAAATTCTTCCAAAAGCCACTTAGCTCGGTTTACATACTCTCTCATGATATTCCTCCTTTTGAATCTGAATATGATACATTGCCATTAACGGTTTTTATTCTATCACTTTTATTAGATTACGTCAAATTGGTTTACAGTAAAATTTGTCAAATCTTGTCGACATTTTTTCTTGACAAAATATGAATTTGATTGTAGCATATTTAAACTAAAAAATGATATCATTTACTTGCCATTCTCCATTTTTCTTTCCATTTTTTCTTTCTATTAAACCTTTTTCTTGCATTTCTGCCATATATTTTTTAACTGTTCTTACAGATTTATTTATTTGATTTGCTATCTCTTCTTGTGTCGTTGCCGGATTTACTTTTAATATATTTATAATTGCTTGTTCTTCTAAAGTGCAATTATTACCATTTAAATTGTTTTCATTTACACTTTGAACATTATCTATATGTGTATATCTATTCTTTAATTCATATTTATTATTTGTTAGTAAATTATAAAAGAATTTTTCTAAAAATGAAGTATCTTCAAATATATTCTTTTGAAAATTTGTATAATTAGCTCTTACTAATGAATTTCTAAAATACCATGAATGATCAGCAAATACTTCATCATTAATGTCAAATCCAAATGTTCTTAAATACTTTATCATAAATACTGCTGTTGTTCTTGTATTTCCTTCACAAAATGGATGTACTTGCCATATATTTGATGTGAATTTACATATATGTTTTATAGATTCATCTAAACTTAACCCTTTATATGAGAAGTTTTTTTCTTGTTCAAAGTCATATTCTAATGTTTCTTTTATTGTATCAAATGGTGCATATATTACTGTATCACCATTTAACACCCATTCTTTTTTAGTAAAGTTATAATCTCTATATACTCCTGCTCTATCAAATATATTTTTAAATAATCTTTTATGAATATTTAATAGTTCTGTTGGCGAAAAATTGAATGCTTTTTCGTTTAATATTTCTGTTATTCTTACTGCAACTTTATCTGCTTCTTCATTTTCTTTTTCAAAGTTTTTTCTACTATCTTGAACTTCATAATATTCATCTATTCTTGTTTTTACTTCTTCAATATCTATTGTTCCTTCAATATGTTCCTTAGCAGTTTTTATTAAGTATTTTGAAGGTTTCAATCCATCTACATCTTGCAAACCTATAGCTGTTTCCCATGTTTTAGTTTTTTCAACTTGATTTGGTTCACCTTGTTTTATATATTCTGATAATTCTAAATTCCAATCTTCT
>CALXCB010000048.1 GCA_944386695.1 uncultured Clostridia bacterium
CTAAATATGTGCTTTCTATGGATAAAACTGATTTTTCTCAAAATGGAATTATACATAAAAATATAATAGATTGGCTACTAGACGTAAATAAATAAAATAACTGTCTAAATCAGAATCAACCAGAAGGTATATCAATGTCAGTACCTATGAAAAATGGAGGGATGGCAGTTTGGAAAGTGATTTTTTATGTAATATTATCAGGTGTAACAACTGGAATAGGAGCATTTTTTGGAGCTATAATAGGAAGTATTTCAGAAACAATTATTGCAATAAGTTTAAGCTTTGCGGCAGGAGCTATGCTGTACATAGTATCAGGAGAATTAATTCCAGAATCTAATAACCTATATAAGGGAAGGATGAGTGCTGTTGGAAATATGATTGGATTTATCATAGGAATTTTTGCAACTAAAATTTAACAACATATAAATAAAGTTATTTCGACAAAACAAAATAGCTTGATAAAATAAAAGAAAAATTATATAATTTACTTATAAAGTAACTACATCAAAAGAGGAGAATAAAGAAAGAAATGGTAGTAGATAAAAAATGCTATGCAGAAGTAAAAGAAGTTATAAATAGATTTAATAAAGAAGAAAAACAAAAGATACCAAATAAAATTATAGAATTACTAAATAAAGAAACAGAAGGAACAGAGTATTTAATAAATATAGATTCACATAAAAATCTAGAAGAACAAATATCAAGACAAGCATTATCAATGTTAACATATATATGTCTAGAATATTTAGCAGATAAAAAGCAAAAAAAAGAGTTAAAGAATATTTTAATACAAAATCAAAAAGAATTAGTAAGCACTTATAAAAGTGTAGATGACTTATTTAATAAAAAGAAAATAGTACAACAAGAAAAAAATACTCAAATTGTAGTAGTAAACAATAATATTTTTCATAAAATATGGACTTTTTTAAAACAAAAATTCGCTAAAATCCATTGACTTTTTTTATTAAAGACTGTATAATTATTCGTGCGAATAAATATAAGGAGAAAGTGAATGCAAGAAATATTAGAAGGTTTAAATAACAAACAATATGAAGCGGTTATAAATACAGATGGAGCAGTATTAGTAATAGCAGGAGCAGGAAGTGGAAAAACAAAAGTTTTAACACATAAAATTGCATATATAATACAAGAAAAAAAAGCACATCCATGGAATATTTTAGCAATAACATTTACAAATAAAGCTGCTAATGAAATGAAAGAAAGAATAGCAGGATTAGTAGGAGAAGATGCAAAAGACATTTGGATGGGAACATTTCATTCTATATGTGTAAGAATTTTAAGAAAACATATAGAACAAATAGGATTTGAAAGTTCATTTATAATTTTTGATACATCAGACCAAAAATCACTAATAAAGAAATGCTTAAAAGAATTACAAATAGATGATAAGAAATTTTCTGAAAAATCAGTTCAATCCGAGATAAGTAATGCAAAAAACGAAATGTTAGAGCCAGCTCAATATTCTTTAAAAGCTCATGGTGACTTTAGAAGAGAAAAAATAGCAACAGTATATGAACTTTATCAAAAAAGATTAAAAGAAAACAATGCTATTGATTTTGATGATATTATAAATTTCACTATAAAAATATTTAATCAAAACCCAGAGATTTTAAATTATTACTCATCTAAATTTAAATATATTTTAGTAGACGAATATCAAGATACAAATAAATCTCAATTTACATTAGTAAAAATGTTAGCAGAAGTAAACGGAAATATTACAGTCGTTGGAGATAATGACCAAGGAATTTATTCTTTTAGACGGAGCAGATATAGCTAATATTTTAAATTTTGAAAAAGACTTCAAAAATACGAAAATAGTAAAGCTAGAGCAAAATTATAGATGCACAGGAAACATCTTAAAAGCTGCAAATGCTATAATAAAAAATAATGAAACAAAATATGATAAAAAACTTTGGACCGAAAATGCTGAAGGAAATTTACCAAAAGTATATTTAGCAGACAATGAATATGATGAGGCAACTTTTGTATCACAAGAAATAGAAGATTTAAAAAGAAAAGAAAATTATAAATACTCAGATTTTGCAGTTTTATATAGAATGAATACACAATCAAGAGTCATAGAAGATATATTAAGAAGAGAAGCTATTCCTTATAAAATTGTAGGGGGGCTAAAATTCTATGATCGAAAAGAAATTAAAGATATAGTAGCTTATTTAAGATTATTACAAAATACATCAGACAATTTAAGTTTAACAAGAATAATAAATGAGCCAAAACGAGGAATAGGAAGAACTAGCTTAGATAATATCACAGAAGTTGCAATTCAAAATGAAACATCGATGTATGAAGTTATAAAAAATGCAGATACTTATGGGTTAAATAGAGTTTTCTTAAAAACAAGAGATTTTGTAAGTTTTATAGAAGAGGCAAGAAATAAAAAAGATAAAATGTCATTATCAGAATTTATAAAATATGTATTAAAAAATTCAGGATATGTAAAAGCATTAGAGGAAGAAAAAACAATCGAAGCTGATAACAGAATAGAAAACTTAGAAGAATTTTTAACAGTAGCAATGGAATTTGAAAAGGAAGAAGCTGAAAATAATTTACAAAATTTCTTAGAGGGAATGACATTGTCGTCAGATATAGATAATGTAGAAGATCAAGAAGAATCTGTAACTCTTATGACCTTACATAGTGCAAAAGGATTAGAATTTCCTACAGTATTTTTAGTTGGAATGGAAGAAGGAATATTTCCAGGAAATAGAGCTATAGGTGAGCCAGATGAAATTGAAGAAGAAAGACGTTTATGTTATGTAGGAGTAACAAGAGCAAAAGAAAACTTATTTTTTACATGTAGTAAAATGCGTACAATGTTTGGTTCAACAAGTTGCAATTTGCCATCAAGATTTTTAGAAGAAATACCGCCAAACTTATTAGATGGGTATGAAGAAGCTCTAGGAACAAGAGGAGAACAAAGACAAAATCTAGATGATAATAACTATACTTGGACTTATGGAAACAAATTTAATAATACAGTTAAAAATACAGTTTATAATACAAATAATAATAAAGCTGTTGCAAGTTCAATATTTGGAACAAAAGCTTCATTTGGAAAGTCAGCAGAAAGCTTTTTAAGTAATTTGGGCAAAAAAGTAACCCCTGAACAAGTTGATTTATCTAAATATTCAGAAGGTGTAAGAGTATTTCATAAAAAATTTGGAGAGGGCACAATAACAAAAACAGAGCCTGAAGGAGAAGATTTAAAGGTAGATATTAGTTTTGATAAAGTAGGACATAAGAGACTTATGGCTAAATTTGCAAAATTAGAGATAATATAAAGATTAAAAACAAAAACGAAAGAAAATCAGAGATAATTGGTAGTTTATTAAAATTGAAAAATCAAAAATGTTAATATAGAATGATAAAAACATAATAAAATGAGGAGTATTTTGGAATGAAGAAAATATTTATCAAAATAAGAACTTCAATAAAATTCCTTATATTAGTAAGTATAGCAACATTTTTAATTGTAGGAGCATTTGTACTTTTATATAAACCAATATATAGTGTAACACTAAACGGAGAAGTTATCGGTTATTGTGCACAAAAGAGCAAATTACAAGCTAAGATAGATGAATATATAGAAAACGGTGATGGAGAAAATGATAATATAGCATTTGTACAATTAGACAATATGCCAACATATAAATTATGCTTATTAAAAAGAGGAATTACGACAAACGATGATGAAATATTTGAAACAATAAAATCAGAAGGAGTTGCATATTATAAATATTATGCAATTTTAGAAGATGATGAAGAAAAACTATATGTATCAGATTTTGCAACTGCTGAATCTGTAGTCCAAGGATTAAAGGATAAATCAAGTAATAATATAGATAACATAAAAATATTAGAAAAATATGAAGAAAATCTAGAAGACTTTGTAGACTCAGAAACGGCAATAGCAGAGTTATACGAGGAAAAACCTGTAGAAGAAGTAACAAAAGTAGCTTCAACAACTACTACTCAAGTATCAAAATCATTTTCAACATCAACAAATCTTTCAAGATCAAAAACATCTTTGGGAATATCATTAATAAAACCAATAACAGGAACAATAACTTCAAGATTTGGTTCTGTAAGTAGTGTAAGATCAAGTGCACATACAGGATTAGATATAGCTGCATCATATGGTACATCAATAAAAGCAGCGGCCTCAGGAACAGTTGTATGGTCTGGATACAAAGGATCTTATGGATATTTAGTTGTAATATCACACTCAAATGGAGTTCAAACATATTATGGACATTGTAGTAAGCTTTATGTATCAGCAGGACAAACTGTATCACAAGGAGAATCTATAGCAGCTGTTGGATCAACAGGAAATTCAACAGGCCCACACTTACATTTTGAGATAAGAGTAAATGGAGTAGCTTATAATCCACAAAATTATGTATATTAAAGGGAAAAGAGAAAAAAACTCTTTTCCTTTTTTCAAAAACAAGAAATTATTATGGTGGTGATCATATGCAAAGACAAATTTTGCACATAGATGTAAATAATGCATTTCTTAGTTGGACAGCAATAGAAATGCTAAAAAATGGGTATGAAATAGATATTAGAACAATCCCTTCAATAATTCGGCGGAGATGAAAGTAAAAGATCACGGTATTGTTTTAGCCAAAAGTATGGAAGCAAAAAAATATGGAGTATCAACAGCAGAGACAATTTATATGGCAAGAAAAAAGTGTCCAGGCATAAAAGTATATGATGGATTAAAATATTCAAAATATAGAGAGTATTCAGATAAACTATATAATTTATTATCACAATATACAGATATAATTGAAAGATATAGTATTGATGAATGTTTTTTAGATATGACACATTTTTTGCAAAAAGATAGTTTATTAGATAAAGCATATGAAATTAATAAAAGAGTAAAGAAAGAATTTGGATTTACAGTAAATATAGGAGTAGCACACAATAAATTATTAGCTAAAATGGCGTCAGATTTTACAAAACCAGATCGAGTTCATACATTATATGAAGACGAAATCGAAAGTAAAATGTGGGGATTACCAGTATCTGAATTATTTATGTTAGGAAGAAAAACAGTTCCAAAATTGTATAGTATGGGAATAAAAACAATAGGGGATTTAGCAAAATCGGACGAAAGAATCTTAATAAAGAAATTTGGAAAACATGGAAAAATGATGTGGGAATATTCTAATGGTATAGATAATTCAGAAGTACAATCAAAAAAGAGAAAGCCAAAGAGTATAGGAAATTCTGTAACACTTCCAAATGATGTAATCGATATAAGTAAACTTGAAGAAGTATTACTTGCATTAACTGAAAGAGTTACATATAGATTAAGAAAAGAAAATTTACTTGCTAATGTAGTAAATGTACAGTTACGCACAAAAGATTTTGAAGATGTTTCTCATCAAAAAAAGTTAGATGGAGCAACTTCA
The DNA here is from genome assembly GCA_944386695.1 of uncultured Clostridia bacterium. Taxonomy (GTDB): domain Bacteria; phylum Bacillota; class Clostridia; order TANB77; family CAG-508; genus CAG-269. Next base: position 5,469 of record CALXCB010000048.1, read on the forward strand.
AGCACAAAAGAAATTTATTTTGTAGCCAAGCAATTACTAAAAGAAACATTAAAAGAGAGGAAATTTATAAGGTTAATCGGAGTTAGAGTTGATAATTTAGTACCAAAAGATGAGTTACAGCTATCATTATTTGATAATAAAAATAGAGAAAAGCAAAACAATTTGGATAATGTTATAGATAAATTAAAAGACAAATATGGATATGATTTTATAAAAAGAGCAGGAGAGATGAATGTAAGCCAAATGATTGATAAAAAATAGTGCTTGACAAAAAAAATTAATAATATATAATAAAATTGCACAAACTATAAGAAAAAATAGGAGGAGAGAAACTATGCCAGAAAATCAAGATGAATTAGAGATAAAACAAATGATAGATGAATTAGTAGAAAAAGCAAAAATTGCATCAAAAGAATATTTAGAATTAGATCAAGAAACTGTCAATAATATAACAAAGGCTATGTCAATGGCAGGATTAGAACATCATATGGAACTTGCCAAAATGGCTGTTGAAGAAACAGGACGTGGAATATATGAAGACAAGATAACAAAAAATATGTTCGCAACAGAATATATATATCATAGTATTAAACATGAAAAAACAGTAGGAATAATAAAAGAAAATGATGAAGATGATTATGTAGAAATTGCTGAACCGATAGGGGTTATTGCAGGAGTTACACCTGTTACTAATCCAACATCGACAACAATGTTTAAGTCTATAATTGCCGCAAAAACAAGGAATGTAATTATATTTGGATTTCACCCATCAGCGCAAAAATGTTCAGTTAGAGCTGCTGAAATTTTAAAAGAAGCAGCAATTAAAGCAGGAGCACCAGAAAATTGTATTTTATGGATACCAAAACCTTCGATTACAGCTACAAGATTACTTATGAACCATCCTGGAGTTGATTTGATTTTGGCTACAGGAGGAACGGGAATGGTTAAATCTGCTTATTCTTGTGGTAAACCTGCTTTAGGTGTAGGACCAGGAAATGTACCATGTGTTATTGAAAAGACAGCAAAATTAAAAACATCAGTCAATGATTTGGTAATGTCAAAAGCATTTGATAATGGCATGATCTGTGCTTCAGAACAAGCAGTGTTAGTAGAAAAAGAGATATATCAGGAATTTGAAAAATTAATGAAAGAGGCAGGATGCTATTTTGTAAATCCTGAGGAAAAAGAAAGATTAAAAGAAGTAATGTTTGAATGGAGAGATGATATTGGATTCAAACTAAAATCTCACATTCCTGGACAAAGTCCATACAATATTGCTTTAGCCGCAGGATTTGAAATACCAAAAGATACAAAAGTAATTGTAGTATATGAAGAGGGAATTGGACGTGAATTCCCATTTTCAAAAGAAAAATTAAGTCCAGTTTTAACTTATTATATAGTAGATAATTTTGATGAAGCTCTAGATAAAGCAGAAAGATTAATTGAATTTGGAGGTCTTGGACATACTGCAGTAATCCATTCTGAAGATAGAGATAAAATTTTAGCATTTTCGAAAAGAATGAAAGCAGGTAGGATTATTGTAAACTCTCCATCAACTCATGGAGGAATCGGTGATATTTATAATACAAATATGCCATCTTTAACACTTGGTTGTGGTTCATTTGGAGGAAATTCAACAACAGCTAATATATCAAGTGTAAACCTTATAAATATAAAGAGAGTTGCAAGGAGGAGAGTAAATATGCAATGGTTTAAAATTCCAGAAAAGATTTATTTTGAAGCAGGTTCAATTGCTTATTTAGAGAAAATGCCTGACATTGAGAGAGCATTTATTGTAACTGACCCTGGAATGATAAAATTAGGTTATGTAGATAGAATTTTATATCACATAAGAAAAAGAGAAAAACACGTGCATTGTGAAATATTTAGTGAAGTTGAATCAGATCCTTCATTTGATACAGTAAATAGAGGTTTAGAGCTTATGAATAATTTTAAACCAGATGTTATTATTGCATTAGGTGGAGGAAGTGCGATTGATGCAGCAAAAGGAATGTGGTTATTTTATGAACATCCAGATGCTGATCCAGAAGGACTAAAATTAAAGTTTATGGATATTCGTAAACGTACCTATAAATTTCCTAAATTAGGAATAAAAGCCAAGATGGTTGCAATACCAACAACATCAGGAACAGGTTCGGAAGTAACATCCTTTGCAGTATTAACAGATAAAGAAAAAAATAAAAAATATCCACTAGCAGATTATGAGTTAACACCAGATGTAGCTATAATTGATCCTGATTTAGTTATGAGTTTACCAAAATCAGTGACAGCAGATACAGGAATGGATGTGTTAACACATGCAATAGAAGCATATGTTTCAAATATGGCATCAGATTATACAGATGGATTATCAGAAAAAGCTGTAGAAATTGTTTTCAAATATTTAATAGAAGCATATGAACATGGAGATAATAAAGTAGCACGTGAAAAAATGCATAATGCTAGTACAATAGCAGGAATGTCATTCACTAATGCTTTTTTAGGAATCAACCATTCATTAGCACATAAAATAGGAGCAGAATTTCATTTACCACATGGAAGAATAAATGCAATTTTATTACCATATGTAATTAAATATAATAGTAGCAGACCAACAAAATTTGTATCATTTCCTAAATATGAGTATTTCATAGCAGATGAAAAATATGCGGCATTAGCTAAAAAAGTAGGGTTAAAGGCAGACACAATAGAAGAAGGTATAAATTCTTTAATTTCTAAAATTCAAGAGTTAAATGAAAAATTAGACATTCCAAGATCTTTTAAAAATGCAGGAATAGATGAAAAAGAATTTATGGCAAAATTAGATTTATTAGCAGATAGAGCATTTGAAGATCAATGTACAACAGCAAACCCAAGAGTCCCTTTAGTTGAAGAGATGAAACAAATTTTGATTGATACTTATTATGGAAATGAAATAAAATAATTTTTTTCATATTTTAGAAATGAATAACATATAATATAGTAAGGACAAATAATAAAAGGTAAAAAGTTAAAATTTTCCAAATTTGACAAATTTAACAATATAGGTTATAATAGCAATTGTTGTTAAAGGAGGTATCTGTTTTATGCAGAAAAAAAACAAATGTAAATTTTCTTTCATAAAGGTGATTTGTATATGCTTAATTTTAATCTTACTTTCAGGAGTAGGAGTAATGGCAGTAACAACACAAATGAATACAGTAAAGATAGAATTGTCAAATGGTTATGAAATGACAGTTTTAACATCAAAAACTAATGTTAAAGAAATTTTAAAAGATAACAACATTATATTAGAAGAAAATGAAAAAGTTTCGCCAAGTTTAGATGAAGAAGTCGTAGACAATGAGACAATTACAATAACAGATAAATCTATTCAAGAAATAAAAGTTGCTCAAGTATCTGAAAGTGGAATTGAAACTACTTTAGATTCATTATTAGATGCATATAGCACTATAACAGAAAAAATAGAAACAGTAGAGGAAACTATTCCTTTTGAAACAGTAACAAAAGATGTATCAGGAGGAAAATCTGATACAAAAAACAAAGTGTTACAAGAAGGAGAAGAAGGAATAAAGAAGGTAACTTACAAAATAAAATATCAAAACGATATGGAGATAGAAAAAACAAAGATTTCAGAAGAAATAGTAAAAGAACCTGTTAATAAAATTATACAAGTTAGAGCAAATACAACATCTTCAAGATCTAGTTCATCATCAAGAAGTTCTGCAAGATCAACTACAACATCTTCAAGTTCAAGTAGTAGCTCAAGTTCTTCATCCAAAGTAAAAGTATATAAAGTAACAGCATATTGTTCATGTTCTAAATGCTGTGGTGCAGGAGCAAGTGGATATACATCATCAGGAAAAAAAGCGACTGCAGGAAGAACAGTTGCAGCACCAAGTAATCTACCATTCGGAACAAAATTAAAAATCAATGGTAAGACATATGTAGTTGAAGATAGAGGTGGAGCAATAAGTGGAAATAGATTAGATATTTATGTAAGTTCACATAGTCAAGCATTATCTTGGGGAGTTAAATATTTACCTGTTGAAATAGAAAATTAATATTATATAATAATAAAAAATAGTCACAAAAAGTTGTGGCTATTTTTTAAAATATATTCACAAAATAAATGTAATAAATTGAATTTTAATACATATAATTTAATAAATCAATAATAGAGGGGTTATTTATATGATTGTATTAAATAAAAAAAGAATTGTATTAGTAATGTCAAGTGTATTATTATCTTTATTTATTTTTGTTTTGACTTCAAATAAAAACGAAGAATTAGAAGGATATATTGACACAGTAAGTCTTCCTGTATCAGGTAAAACAGTTGTAGTTGATGCTGGACATGGAATTCCAGATGAAGGGGTTAGCTTACTGCTATTTAATAAAAAATAGAAGTAACTATTCCTTTATAAAAAATTGATAAAAATTTAAAAAATAAACAAAATTTAGCAAAAGTGTGGTATAATAATTAATATAAATCCAGAAAAAGGAGATGAATGATTATGACAATGAAACAAAAAGAATTATATAATATAATTGAAAGTTTACCAGAAGAATTATCAAATAAAGTTGTAGATTATATAGAATATCTTAAATTTTCTTATATGACA
>CALXCB010000049.1 GCA_944386695.1 uncultured Clostridia bacterium
ATAAAGATAACACCATCTAAAATTTCCAGCTGGACTTGATAAAACAGCTATGTAATATTTTTTTGTAATACCATTTACTACCAACTTGACTTCACCAAAATCATATTCTAATCGGTCACCAAAATCGTAATCTTGTCTGATAAAACATTCATTTCCCGAGTTTCTAATTCGTTTCATTTCTAACACAACAGTAGAATAGCTTAATGAAAATCCTTGCTTTTTTAGCAACTCATAAATTTGTTGTTTTGTTAGTGATTGTTTAGTCGTGCCTAGTATTTTAACCTTTTTTTATCAATTCCTAATTCTCTTGCTACACCTCTATTTGATAATCCTTGTTCTTTTAATTTTATTATTGCAGCTTTGTCCAATAAATTTTTCATCTCCTTCGACCTCCAAATATATTTAAGCATATATTTGAAGTTATGTAAAAAAGTGGTCCGTTTTTCAATTACAAAATCGTAATTTTTTGGTCCACTTTTAGTTTATCAAAAACAATTGATTCTTTTTCTGTTCCATCTGGTTCAGGAATTGTTGGGTATCTTCCAAATTTTTCAAAAAATTCCTCTGCATATTCTTGCCATTCACTATCATCTTCTGATGTTATATTTTTGCTTTCTCCTTCATTAAATAAATCATCTAAACTTAATGACTCATTTTTTTCTTTTTTATACGCATTATCTATAATATATTCTATAGCTTTTTTATATCTTACTTTTGCAGCACCTATAATATAATCTAGTCCTTTTTTTTCATCTACCTCGACACCTTGTCCATTTATATACATTAATCCTAAATAATACTCTGCCGAAGCTAATATACCATCTGCTTCTTTGAAACATTCAAATGCCTTTTTATAATTTTGTTGTGTTCCATTGCCAAAATAATACATTTCTCCTAAAAGCTCTCTTGCCTTAAAATATACATGTTCATCTACATATTTATTTAATTCATTAAATGCTTCTACTTCATTTTTTTGTGTACCATTTCCTAAATATGTGCAAAGAATTTTTGTGTATATTGCTTTTTTATGTCCTTTTAAAGATATTTCATTTGCAAGATCAAATGCTTCATTATACAGATTTGAATAATAATATCTGTCACATAATTCATTCATTGCACAAATATTTGCTTTAGATTCTTTCTTTAATTCATCCGTTCCCTTATTAAAATATATTATTTCATATGCAAGTTCATCCACATCCCTTTCAGATGCTAAATCCATTAAGTGATACCCTGGAATTGTTGCATAATAATAGTTTAATTTTAGCATTGCAGAATTAATATATTCTCTTGGAGTTCTATCAACCATATAATCGGTTATACTTGTTTTGCATTCCATATAATCAGAATTGTCATTAAATTCCATACTATAAAATTTGTGTTTTAGTGGTAATATATCATCTCCATCAAATTCAAATTTAATTTTTTTAATATCTTTTTTCATCTTACATCTCCTATGAATTAATTAATATTTACATATATTAATTTATTAAATCTCTTAATCTTTCAAGAAGTTTCAATATTGTTCCATCTTTAAAGTTAGAATACCAAAATCCACTACAAAACCTTTCTCCTCTTAAAAAATATGTTATCGCTGTCATAATCTCATTAAAATTCATATTATTTATATCTTTATGTTCTATTTTTTTATTATTTTCCAGATAATTTTTATCTGTTAGATCATTATCATAAATATATTTCATAAATTCAGATAATTGCTTACTAGGATTAGATGATGGTATAGAAAAAGTTCCATCTTTTGATGTTTCTCCCCCTATTAATTCACAAGCCTTAGGGTTATTCTTTAAATCATCTATTGTTTCTTGTAAAATTTTCAAATCTATAACATTATTTGATATTCTTATTGTTTCTAATTTTTTTTCAAAAGAACTTATTAATTCATCAATGTAATCTTTTCCTTTTTTAAAAAATACATATTTATCAATTTCAAATATATAATTTTTTTCTTCTACAATTCCATTAATTTTACTTTATATAAGCATATTGTCTTTGTTCCATTTTTTAATATATCTTCACTTTCTTCGTGCAAATGCCCATGTATATGTATAGGTGTTTTATTTTTATAAATATATTCTGTTATTCCTTTTAATCCATCATGAGCATCTCCAAATTGTTTTTCTGTATATGGTTTATCATGACTAACCAAAATATCAGCTTCATCCATTCTATTAGCTATATCAATACTTTCTTCATGTGTGTATAAAGCATATTGGTCTGAATTTTTATATTTATAGCTTCCACTCATTCCTGCAATTTTTACACCATTAATATCTATAACATTTCCATCAATATTATTGATTCCATATTCTTTGTACTTGTCCCAACTATCATGATTTCCTAATACTCCACATAATTTATCTTTGGGAATAATTTTTGTTATTTCATATAAATCTTCTGCAGAATGATCACCTAATAAAATACAATAATCATAATCTTTTATGTTTTTTATATACTCCAATGTTTCCTTTTCATAACTTAAACAATTATGTGTATCTGTAATAAATAAAACTTTTAAATTATATTTTTTTTGTTCTCTACTTTTACCATATTTCTTAAACAATTCATCTTCAAAAGTTTTCTGTTGTCCTATAATTAACTTATTACCTGTTTTGAATAGATTGCAAAAAAATTGCTTTATTTTATCTAATAATTTTATCATTTTTATTTTTCCTTTATTATTCAATTTTTATCAATAAATGTCATACGGTTCGCTCTTTTTATTTTTATACAAAATTTCATCAAGCATATCTTTATTTTGTTCTATACTTTTTTTGATAGCTTCTAAATTTTGTTCTTTTGTTACTTTAGAATCAAATATAATTTCTGGAAATCTTCCAAACTTTTTTCTAAACAATTCAGTATATTTTATATACTCTTGTTCAAATTCTGACAATTCACTATCATTAAAGTTGTTATTTACTGAATCAAATGTATTATTATCTTCCATCATAAATATCCCTCCAATTTATAATTCCATTCCTCCCATATCTGGCATTGGTTGTTGAGGTATCGGTTGTTGAACTTGTCCTTCTTACCCTTTATAATTTGGATTTTCACTTTTTATTTCTGCATTACAATTAGGACATTTGCAATAAAATGTTTTTTCATTTGTTGGAACATTCCAATTTAACTTGAATTCATTATTGCATGTAGGACATTTTACTATTATTTGATTTGCCTTAGGTTTTTTGTTTTCAATTTTTTCATCATTCCATTTTAAAGTTTCAAATGCTTGATTTATTATTTCTTCTTTATTTCCTATCTTTCTTCCAGAGATTGTTATTCTACATCCATTTACATATCCTATTTTGTAAATTTTGTTCATTGTTCCTTTTGGTGTTTTTAATTCATATACCTCTATTGGATAATTTCCTATTTTTTCTTTTCTATATGACATTTCTTCCATTTTTGTATCAGCTTTATTCTTTTCAATCCATGCTCTAGCATCTTTTTCCAGATTTTTCTCTGAATCGCATTTTGAAATCATTACACGAATTTTTTGTATATTATCTTTCTTTAATTCAAATACATTATCATTAAATTTACTATATTCACCCATATTTTCTGGAAAATAAAATTTAAAAGTAGGAAGCCCTTTTATTTCCTGAGAAAATTCATTTAATTTAACATTTTTATTTACTGGTTTTTGTGGTTCTTTTTTATTCTCTTGTATTTCTTTTCTTCCTTGTTTTTGCAATTCTGTTCTCTCATAAGGCTTTACTGATTCATGTATTATTTCTATAATACTTTTAAATGGCTTATCACTATTTAAAATTTGTTTAACTACCATAGTTTTTTGCAATTCTGGAACATCTAATTTCTTCAAATTACTATTTATTATATTTCTTGATAATTCAACATCTTTCGTTTGTTCAACTAAATCTGGTAAAACAAAATCTTTATTGTTTATCAAATTAGAAAGTATAAGTAATTTAAACACTTCTCTTGATGTGTCTGACCAATATGGATCTTGTTTATTATCCTTTATAATTTGTACTGCTAATTTATGTAATAGTTCAACATTTTTTTCAGTTATTCCATTTGAATTAAATTCTTCTTTTATTTCTCTAAGAATATGATTATCTCCAAAAACCATTTCCATAGCTTCTTTCATAGTCATTCCTTGAGCTAATAACTCATTTAATCTAGTATTAATTTCGTTTATAACCTCTTGTCCTGATGTATCTTCATTTATTCCTTTTAACGAAAATACCATCTGCATTTTAAAACTATTATTTTCACTTTCCATCAATTTTTCAAGAGGTATATTGTTTGGTACTTCCCATGATACATTAAACAAATATCCATTAACCACTAAATAGTTCTGATATATTCTAATCAATCCTTCTTTGCCTTTCATCAAAGTAAATACTTGATTAATATTTTTCTGTCCTCTTATTGTATATTCTCCTTCTATGTTTATTCCATGTTTTTTTAAATTTTCAATATTAAGTTTATATGCTTGTTGTAATTGGCTTGAATCACATTTTCCATCACATACAACACTTACTCTTTCATTTTGTGGAGTTATAAATAAGAAAACAGTATTATCACTAATTCCAAATTTGCTATATGCTTCTTTATTAACAATTTTCCATGTATCTGGAATCCTAGCAGTTATCCCTGTTGTATCATCTTTCAAGTCAGCATATAACATAAACCTTGTATCAAGAGTAATGTCATATAATGCTCTATATAAATAATTTGCTAATTGTACATTATTTTCTTTTAGTAATTGTTGAGAATCTTCATAAATCATTTGAGTTATTTCATTACTTATTCCAAATGGTATGTTATATTCTTTAAAAAGTTTATTTATTTCTTCCTTTGTTGAAAATCTTGGTTCTCTATGTTCCTGTTGTGCAATATACATTAGTTCATTTCGAGCTAGTTCAGTATTCATAAATGCTGTACTTTGAGTATATAACGCATTTGCTAAGTCAAATATTCTTTTTTCTGAATAATACCATCCTAATTCTCTGAAATATTTAGACATAAACGAACTATCATAAATATATGGATATGTTTTCTCCACTTCAACTCTATATCTCTCAATTTCTCCCATATTTCTATAGGTATCTGCTTTTTCCATTCTAATTCTTGGACTTATTGGATTCCATTCACTAGCTTTATCCAGATATTGTATTGCTTTTCCATAATTCTTTGTTTCAAAGTTTATAAATCCTAACATAAAATATACTTCTGCAATATTATTAGCAGGTTGTAATATTTTTTTGCTTGGCCTAAATTTTCTCCAATAAATCAATGATTCAATATAGTTATCAAATGAGAAATGTATATATTCTTTATCTTCTATTGTTTTAATTTCTTCTTCATTGATTATATTTAATAAATCTTGTTCAGCACTTTCAAACTCCCTATTTTTAATTTTTTCATCTATTTTCAAAATTTTTTCTTGATAATTCATCTATTACTCCTCCAAAAAAATAATATTTATCCACATTTATTTTAGCATAACAACAAAAAAAATACAACAATTCAAAGTATATATTTTTATTTTTTTCATATATGCTCAAACAGTTGTGTTTTCAGCACTTTCACATTATTTTTCTTTATGTTTATAATGCTGTATTTATTGCAATGAATATATTAAAACTCACTTCAATTTAACAATTATTTGTTATATTTTAACAAAAAAAAAATATAACAATCTAAAATAAATAAATTGTTATATTTCTATTTTTTATCAAAAAATTCTTTTATTGCACCATTTACTAATCTAGTAAATGATATTCCTGTTTTTTGATGATATTCATTTAATTTTTTTATATTATTTTTTCTTAACATTAGATTTCTATATGTTACAGTTTCTTTTTTAGGTTTGGCATAATATGATGGCTTGTTTCGTTCTATATATTCTTCCAATGCGACATTTATAATATCACTTAGTTTAGCATCATAAATTTCTTCTGTTGCATATCTTATTTTTTCATATAATCCATCATCAATATTTATTGATTTAGGAATAGTTTTATTCTCTCTTTTATATAACTTATCTCTTATGTTCATATTATCACCTTCTTTATATATATGTACCACTTTTATTGTTTTATTATACTTTAAACTTTGATAACTTAATACTGCTTTATAATGTTTTAAAACGAACAATTAAAATATATACTTTTTATTTAAAATAAATTGACAAAATCAATTAGTATGATAAAATATTATTGGATTATTTTAAACAAATGAATATTTATAAAAGGAGAATTTTATGGATGCACATGAACTTGCAGAAAAATTAAGAAATAAGCAAGGGACTTATGATGAGCTTCTTCAGTGGTGTGAGGAAACTGTAGATAATATGGATTTGAACAATCCTGATTGTCAATATTTATATGATAGAGCTATAAGATATATGATGCAAGGCAGAATAACTAATTTAACTGAAAAAGAAGCTACAATTATGACTAAATATTTATCAAAATCTTATATGCACGAAAAAGGATTGGACGATAGAATAACAGTTAATGTATTAGATTGGGAAAATTTTATAAAGAGGCATAAAAGTGATAAACTTAATGGTATGTGTACTACTCTAAAAGGTACACGATTTATTTTGGATTATTCTCCAAATGTAATAGAGGGTTTAATGAGTGGTAATAGAGATAAATTTATGGATGCTTTAAAAACTATCTATCACGAAACTGCTCATGTCATACAAGAGAGTTCTATAGCACTTCCTGAAATTAATGGTAGAAAAGTTCACTATGTTTCTTCTCTATATGAAATAGCATTAGAAAATACTGCAAGAAAAGCAGATTCAAAATTTTATGATGAAAATTATAGCAATTTAGTTTTAGAAAATCAAGCTAATAAAATTCGGAGATAGTGTCAAGTTATTTCGGGAAAATTGTTGAAAAAATTTTTACCCTCAAAATTGCTCTATAAATAAGCTGTTCTATACAGCCTTATATTCTAATAAATTTTTCACTTGACAAATACAGCATTTTTAGATTTTAATGTCAATACATATTACTTAAAGTCACTAATTTGTAATTTTCCTGTAACATTTTTGTAATATTCCAAAAAATCTCCCTTTATCATTACTAAAAGGAGATTTTTACTATTTAGTTATTTATTTTATCTTGCTTTTGGTTTATATATTTAAACATATTTTCAAATATAGTGGCTGTATCACCAGCATTATCGTAAAACATTTGATTTATTTCATCTCTTTGTTTCTCTAACTTTTGATCAAATCTTTCGTCTTGTTCTTTGAATTTTTGATCAATTTCTTCTCTTTGTCTTTTCAATTTTTGATCAAATCTTTCGTCTTGCTCTTTGAATTTTTGATCAATTTCTTCTCTTTGTCTTTTCAGTTTTTGATCAAATCTTTCGTCTTGCTCTTTGAATTTTTGATCAATTTCTTCTCTTTGCTTTTTCAACTTTTGATCAAATCTTTCGTCTTGTTCTTTGAATCTTCGATCCATTTCTTCCATTTGCTCTTTGAATCTTTGTTCAATTCTTTCGTCTTGCTCCTTAAATCTTTGATTCATTTCAGTTCTCATATCTCCAATTTGATCAGATAACTTTATCACATGATCTGATAATTTCATTACATGGTCTGACAAATTCACTATATGCTCTAAAATTACTTCTTCTATAAAAACCACCTCCTCCCATATATATTTCGTCCTTTCATGGGCATCACTTCCTTTTCGTTTAAAATATTGGATTTAAAAACGTTACTAATCTTTTTGTGCTAAAAACTAAGCAACTGATTAAAGATACTAACTGGCTAGAATTATACATAAAATACTACCAATTGTCAATAAATTTCATTTAAATTCATAAAAAAATTTAGCACTTCCCACTATAATATTGGTAAGTGCTAATTTCATATTCATATTATCAACTTATGTACCAAAAAGACCCGGTCCCTTTTGTACAACTATCAAAGGTACTAAAATTTCATCATCTGTAATTCCTGCATGTTGAGACAAAAACTCTGTATCTCCATTAAATAAAATCGTTTTATTTTCTTTTGCTATTGCTAGAAAATCACCTAATGCACTATCAAAAATCGGGTTTTCTTCTCCATCTCCAAATAGCTGACTATCTATCACTTCTTGCTTAGAATATAGATTGAAATAATTTCCAAAGCTTTCATTAAATAATTGCACAAATTTTTCTTTTTTATCTTTTTTGATAAAGAAATTTACTGCTCTAGGTTCTATTGAGGTATTTTGCCTTAAGCATTCAACAATTTCTGGATAGTTTTCCAAATGAATATTTTCTACCGGAATATGTCCATGGTCTGCAACTATAAATATGATTGTATCTTCTAATTTATCACATAGTTTTTCGATCATAAAATTTCTATATCTAATTAAGTCTTTTACTTCACTACAATATGTACCAAATCTATGCATCAAATGATCTGGTTCAGTATCATATGCATAAATATATTTTTTTCCATCTTCTGAACAAAGCTTTTCAATCTTATTAAGCATTTCGTCTAAATCACCATATGGTTCTTCTCCAAATGGAAATAGTTTATATCCTTTATACTTTCCTTTTTCGTTTATATCTTCCATTATAGTTTTTGTTTTCATATATTTCTTTTTGAATGCTTCTGATTCTTCTAACGGCGATTTATCTTTACTTCCTTTTTCACATCCTTTAAATGTTGCAATGGTTTTATCGATTTCTTTAAAATACATATTCCATCCAAGCATTCCTGTTTCTACCGGGTTTAATCCTGTTGTGATGGATGTAGTGGCAGCAACAGTAGTTGCCGGAAACACTGTTGAGATTTCTTTAAATCTGTGACTTAAGAGAAATGAATTTGGTGGAAGGATTTTATCTAATATTTTTGATCCCATTCCATCAAAAAGTATTGTAACTACATTTTTAGGCTGTTTTTCTTCTAAAATTTTGTCTATATATTCTAACGTATTATGCTTATAGTCTAGTTCAAAATACTTTCTTATTGAACACGCTAAATTAGTTAGACATTCACTATAATTATTATTTATTTTCAATTTTTTCTATCTCCTTTATATATCTGTATATTTCTCCCCAATCGTATAGAACTCTTACATATTCATTTTCTGCTAGGTCATATGATGGTGCATCTTGTAGATATATTGTTTTTATCTTAGCATCGGCAATACTTTTACATTTTTTTATAGAATCGTCAATCATAATATCAATATTTTCTTTTATACATGCCTCCACTTTATCTTCAGTTGCCCAATAATATTTATCAAATATATCCATATCATTTTGTTTTAATCTCTCTTCTGTTATTTTAATCATATCTTTATTTATGCCTCCCCTTGCAGTTATTAAAATTAAAGTATGTCCATCTTCTTTTAACATCTTTAGTACTCTTTTTGCTCCTGGCATAAAGTTTGCTTCTAGTATAATTTGTTTATGATATTTTTTTAAGAAACCAGCTGTATCTTCTTTCGTCCAATTAAACCTATCTTTAAAGTTATTTTCTTTATTATCTATTTTACTATTTTGTTTTAAGTCTATCATGTCATATAATTCTGAATATACTCTAAACTCCTTTTCTGTATCAAATACAACTCCATCTAAATCTACACCTATTTTCATTTTTACAACTCCTTTTCATTTTTTTAGAAAATTTAGTCTTTCACTTTTTTAGGCAGAATTAAATATGTTTTTTTATCTATACCTCCTTTCCTTTAAAATTTTACCTTTTATATTGTTTATTTATTATGTCTCTTGAATTGTTTTCCCATAATTCTAGCATAATTTTATAGTTTTATGCAAGTCTTTTTACATAAAATTTATTTTTCTTTTCTAAACATCGTTACTATTCACAGTCAGTGGACTGATCACTGTATGAAAACTTCAGTAATTCCTTATCATTACATTCAATAAGAATTTCTAAATATAGAAAATGAGCCTC
>CALXCB010000050.1 GCA_944386695.1 uncultured Clostridia bacterium
TAAATTTAGGTTTAAGACTTTTAATCGTCTACTACTTTCTCTTTTTAAATTACGACTCTCTCTCTCTCTCTCTCTCTCTTAGAGTATCAACGTTTTTACGGTTTAGTTTTTTATTATTCTTTTGCATGACGACCTCCTATATCTATTATTTTTACACTTTTATTATACATTACCTGCTTTTGTTTTTCAATAGCTTTATCGAATTTGTAACAAAATCGTAATATTTTTGTAACATAATAAATCAACATTCTAAAATAGATACACACTTTTTTATTTTAGCTGGCTTGACCGGTTCTTTTTGGTTTTGGAACCAAAAAGAACCGATCCAAATGGTTCCATGTATATTTTTATATATTTTTGTAAATACTACCAAAAAAGGAGGCGTTTATGAACATAAAGCAATTATTCCAATATCAGCCTGATAATAATTACGACTTTACATTAGCATCTGTTGGTTTTAAGCAGGATGAACAACACGAAGATAATCAGAATATTTATCCAAATATAGATTTAAATATAAAATATATGAAAAACAAATATAACTCATCTATAAATAGTGACATACTTATAAGAGAGTTTTCACTTACTGCTAGAAATACACGGCTATAAAGCTTTTATTGTATATATTGATGGAATGGTTAATTCTGACCTAATAAATAGATTTGTTTTAAATCCACTAATGCTTAGAAATGATAATAATACTTTTGATGGTATTCTTAAACAAGAGACAAACTCTCAGCTTTTAAAAGATACTGTCTCTGTAAAAAAAGTTAAAAAATTCGACCTAGAAGATTATATTTATTCCAATTTAATGCCTCAAAACAATTTATCAAAAGTAACTCAATTTAGCGAAATTATCGATGGTATTA
This sequence comes from uncultured Clostridia bacterium, assembly GCA_944386695.1. Classification (GTDB taxonomy): domain Bacteria; phylum Bacillota; class Clostridia; order TANB77; family CAG-508; genus CAG-269. The sequence goes on from CALXCB010000050.1 coordinate 870, forward strand.
ATTCTGGTAACTGTGCTCTTTTTGTTGATACTGTTAATATTGCTTTTGATATTGATGTTAAGGGATTTAAACAAAGAGGTATTGAATCTCCTAATAACGAAATTATTATAAAAGGTCCAAATGAGGCTTTTGTTGAAAATATTAGGACAAATACTTCTCTTTTAAGACGTATTGCTAACAATGAAAATTTAATAATTGAAAATTTAACAGTTGGAAAAATAAGCAGAACAAAAATTGCTGTTTGCTATATGAACGACATCGCTAACCCTCAATTAGTAAATGAAGTAAAATATAGATTAAACAATTTAGAATTAGATAGCTTAATTTCTACAGGTCAACTTGAGCAATTAATTGAAGAAAATGAAAATAATGGAATTCCTACTCTTCTTTCAACAGAAAGACCTGATAAATGTTCTAAATTTCTTATGCAGGGACGAGTTATTATTTTAGTAAATGGTAATCCATATGCTCTTATAGCTCCTGCTGTATTAATAGATTTTTTATCATCACCAGAAGACACAAATTTAAAAGTTATTTTTGCTAATTTTTTAAAAGCTTTAAGATTTTTAGCTTATTTTATAACACTTTTAGGACCTAGTATTTTTATTGCGATCACTAGCTTTCATCAAGAAATTTTGCCTACTGAGCTTCTATTTTCAATACTTGCTAGTCGTGAAAATGTTCCTTTTCCAATAATATTTGAGTTACTTTTAATGGAAATTTCTTTTGAGCTTATACGTGAATCTGGTCTTAGAGTACCTGCTCCAATTGGTGCAACACTTGGGATAGTTGGTGCATTGATTTTAGGAGATGCAGCAGTTTCTGCTCATATAGTAAGCCCTATTTTAATTATAATAGTTGCTATAACTGGACTAAGCTCATTTGCAATTCCTGATTTTACTTTTTCTTTTCACTTAAGAATTTATAGATTTATATTTATTTTCTTAGGGTATGCTGCTGGATTTTTAGGAATAGGTTTAGGCTTATTTATATATATTAATATACTTTGTAGTATGAAATCTTTTGGTGTAAACTTTACATCACCTTTTACTTCGACTTTAAATCTTGGTGATAATGGTTATTTTGTAAGATCTGCTTGGAAACAAGAAACAAGAGCAAGTTATATTGTACCTAAAAAGGCACAATCTCAACCTAAGATTAGTAAAAAATGGAAATACTAAAAACTCAATAGATTATAAGACAATAGTTTAAAGAAAATAATTTTATAACTATGTGGGCTTTAGTATGAAGCGAAAACGAAAGGAATGAAATTTTCTATGAAAAAAACTAATTTAGAAAATATTGAGGCAATTGCATTTGTTGTTATATTATCAATCAACTGTATGATTTTGTCAACAAGTCAAGTGTTAGTAAACACCTGTGCCTCATCAAGTTTATTGAATGTATTGTTTATTACTATTATTATACTAATTGTCACATTTATTTTTTGTTTGCTCTCTAAACAATTTTTAGGGAAAGATTTATTAGATATTTCCGAGTTTTTGGGAGGTAAACCTTTAAAAATTATTATAGGATTAATATTTATACTTTACTTTCTTTTTAGAGCATCTGTATTCTTAAAAAAATTAAGCAATTGTTTACAAATTGTATATTATCCTATGACACATATAATTTTCATTGTATCATTGTTTTGCATTGCGGCAGGGATAGTTGTTAATCTAAAAAATAACAGTTCATTTAAGAGTGCTATTTTTATATTTCCAATATTATTTGTAACTATAATTTTAATATTTATTGGAAATAGTAAAAATTTCAACTTTGAAAATATATATCCATTGCTTGGAAATGGTGTTAAAACAACATTCTTCACAGGACTAAGTAATATATTTGCATTTTGTGGTTTTATTTATTTATTCTTTTTGCCTTCAAAATTAAAAAATCCTGAACAGATAACAAAAATTTCTTTAATTTCACTTGCTTTATCAGGTTTATTTTTACTTTTTAGTTGTGCAAATATTATGTTTCTTTTTGGCGATCAGTTTAGCAATACAGAGCTATTTCCTCTATATGTATCTGTAAGATCTATAGAATTTGGAACATTTTTTCAAAGGTTAGACTCAGTTTTTTTATTTTTATGTGTATTAGGTTTTATTTGTGCTTTAAGCCTTAATGCATATATTGTAACAGATATTTTAAGAAATATAACTTGCTCATCTGACAGTAAACCTTTTATATTTACTTATCTTCTAGCAGTTTTTGCTTTATCACTTACTTTAAAGTTAAATTCAACTCTAACATCTCTGGAAGATAATATTTCAAAAATATTTTTTATTATATTAGCAATTGTTATTCCTTTTATAATCCTTATTTCTGCTAATATAAAGAAAAAAATTATAGGAGGTAATTTATGAAATTAGCACTTAAATGGATTATTATTTTAGTTACTTCACTCATATTCTTATATGCTTTTTCGGCTTCATATCGTTCTCAGAATATAGATCAATTAGATTATGCAATTGCTGTTAGTGTGGATAGTTTGCCTGATAGCGATAATTTAGAAGTATCTTTCGAATTTACAGATTCTGGTACTTATTCTGTAAATTCATCTTCTGAGGGTAGTGAACCTATAATAAATACTGTTGTAGCCCCTTCTATTGCTAGTGCTATAAATATTATAAATTCCTATGTAGGTAAACAATTAAATTTATCACATTGTAAAGTAATTGTATTTTCTCAAGAATTTGCTAAAAAGGGAATCTTATCTGAAGTTAGTTATCTTATGAATAGTACTCAAATAAGACCTACAACTAATATTATTATCGCTAACAATAATGCTAAAGAATATTTAGAAAATTCAATTTCTTCTTTAGAACAAGTTTTAACAAAATATTATGAAATTTTTCCTAGTTCTAGTGAATATACAGGATATACTTCAAACATTTTATTAGGAGAATTTTATGAAAGCTTAATCAATAAAGATAGTGGTTCAGTTACAATGCAAGGTAAAATCAGTAATATTTCTAACCAAAATAATGAAACTTCTAATAATACTTCAACAAATAATACTACTGAAGATCTTATAATTCCTGATGAATCTATTGTTGAAGGTGACCGTGGTACAGAAAATATTGGTTTATGTGTATTTAAAGATGATAAATATGTAGGTGATTTATCTGCTCTTGAAACGCTTTGTTATTCTTTACTTGAAGATGAAGTTGATAATTTCTTAGTTAGTATAGATAATCCTTTTTCCGAAAATCAAAAAATAGATATTTCCGTAGATAGTCTTTCTTCCTCTTCTATAGATGTTGATACTTCTGGTGAAAACCCTATTATAAATATAAAAATAAATTTAAGAGCAAAAACCTTAACAGGCCAAGATAAATTGGATTACTCAGATACTAAAACTTTGAGACAATTAAACTCTTCTTTAAAAGATTATTTGTCATCACAAATAACAAATTATTTATATAAAACATCTAGAGAATATAAATCTGATATAAATCAATTTTATAGAGTTGCTAGACGTAAATTTACTACTATTACTGATTTTGAAAATTATAACTGGGAACAAAAATATGAAAATGCAGAATTTAATGTTGAAATTAATTCAGATATTATATCTAGCTTACTAATACAAAACACCTAATAAGGAGGTTACTATGAACACACTTTTTATAAAAATATTTTTTAGTATAGTTTGTTTATTTATATTTTTTTATGTACTCTCTTTTTCTCTTTATGAAATAAAAACTAATAAAAATATTCTAGGTGGTATTTTTACTATTTTTATTACTGTTGGATGTATTATTTTTAGTAATATTATTTTTTGGGTTAATTAGAAATTTAATTATTTTACTAAAAAATAGCAAGAAGAATTCTTGCTATTTTTTAATACTTACACTTTAACTCTTTTTTTACTTGTTTCTTCAACTGGTGGAATTAGTGGCATATATGTATTATCAGAATTTAAAACTTGAACCTCAACAGTTCTAGTTAATATATCTGTGTAACTATATGTTGCGTTTCTTGCTCCTTCATTATATTTTACTGTAAATATATTTGAATATACTTTATCTATTGTAGCTTCTTTTTCAAATGATTTATTTCTTCCAAGAGATCCTTTCACTATTATCTTTTGTCCAATCTTGTCCAAAATATTTGATTTTAAATTCATAATATCTGCAGAACAAATCATTTAAATCACCTTCTAATCTTAATAGATTTCTTGATTTGAATTATAACATTCACATATAAAAATGTCAAAAGCTCATTTTTTATGCCATTTTTTGTAAATCACTATTTGCAGAGCTTTTGACGTTTTTTTATCAAATATTACATTTTTGTTACATTTTTGTTACAAATAAATGTCTACTTTTAAATTATTTTGTTCTTATGCTTTTTACCGTTTGGCTCCAATACCACCAATACCTCTTCTTCCATCTCTTAATTCTGTTTCTATATCTTCTATACTGATATATTTAAATTCATCTGTAACAGCCACTGTTTTTGCTACAATTAATGGATCTAAAATATCTATTAAGATTCTAGCTGGAGATGATGCAAAATTAGCTCCTGCTTGCATTAAAGCTTCAAAATAGCTTTGACATGCCCCGAGCAAATATAACTAGCTCTGAACCAGTATCTTTCTCATATCTTCTTGCTTCTTTTACGGTGGCAACAAAATATTTTGAATTTCTATAATTATATATGTCATAATATCCATATTCTTTCTTTATCATTCCATCATGTCCTGTAATTACTAAAATATCTGGCTTATAATTTTTAAGTAAATTATAAACTACCTTTGGTTGCTTATTTTCATGAATATTTTTTACTATAGCTTTTATTCCCATTTTTTGATAATATTTAAATGATTTTTCACTATATCTTTTATCTCCATCTGCTGACTGTAGTTTTGTAAACTAAAATTTATTTAATTAAAAATGTTGCATATAATGGTATAGATTTTATATTATTCATAAATCCAAAATTTTTGGTAGAAATTCTTATAGCATATTTTGGATTATATTGTTTAACATATATATTTAAACTTTTTGCCATTACATTATCTGATGCTTTTACTTCTACTGGTATTAATCCATCTTCATTATATAAGATAAAATCTACCTCTGCATCACTTTTAGATTTCCAGTAATATAAACTAATTCCATTCCTTACAAATGTTTGAGCCACATAATTTTCTGCAATATTTCCTTTATATATAAAATCATTGTCTAAAAGAATATCAGTATAATTAATTTCTAATAACGAAGTTAACAACCCAACATCACTTAAATATAATTTAAAATATTCTTCATCACAATATGCTTTTGGTGGAATTTGAATTGTTTTTAGTAAATTACATTTATATATCATTGTACTTGAAAGAAGCCATTGTAATGCGCTTTCATAGTCTCTACTCCTTGCATTTGAATTTATTTTACTGTATTGAAATTTGTTACTCGCATTTCCAAGTTGTGATGGTATTGATTTATATATTGCTTCTATTCTTGATTTTTCAGTATTATTAAATATATATTGATTCATATCATTTAGATAAGATTCAATTATATTATGAATAATATGTTTATCAAATTTAAATATATCTTGATTTACCTCTACAATATTTTCCACAGCTTGTGGCATTCCACCAATACATAAATATAATCTATATAATTTTAATAATTTTTCATGTAATGGCTCACTTATTGGTTCCATATTATTATAACATTTATATATTTCTTTTATAATTCCATTAACAGATGTTGCCATTAGAAACTCTTCAAAATCCATAGGATACATGTAAATCATTCTTACTTTTCCTACTGGAAAAGATGAATGAAAGCGATTTATTTTTACTCCTAGCAAGCTTCCTGCACATATTATTTTATATAGCTTGTCAGATTCACAAAAATATTTTAGATTACTTATTAATTTTTCACTTAATTGAATTTCATCAAAAAATATGATTGTGGAATTTAAATCTATATCCGTATTTAATATCCATTGCAATTGAGTAAACTTTTCCTCTGTTGATATTGATTGTTCAAATAATTCTACAATTTTTGGATTATCTAATAAGTTTATATAAATATAATTTTCAAATTCGTTTTTGCAAAATTCATTTATAATATATGTTTTTCCTATTTGCCTTGCACCAATAATCATTAATGGTGTATTAATTGAAGTTTCTTTCCATTTTAATAATTCATTATATATTTTTCTTTTCATAAAAAATTTCATTCCTTTCCAAACTAATCTAAAGACACAAATTAGTCATGAAAGTTAATTTCTTTCAAACTATCTTATCCTTTCAATTTGATTTTTATTCTAAATTCAATTAAAATCCTGTATTATACATATATTATACACCTTTTTTGTTTAAATAGTCAAATTTTACACGCTTTTTGGAGATGATTTTTGATACTTTTACACATTTTTTGGAGATATTTTTTGATATTTTTACACATTTTTTGGAGATGATTTTAGATATATTTTCACGTTTTTTGGAGATAGTTTCAAATATTTTTATACATTCTAGAAAATTAATTAACTTATTTACATATAAAAGTTAAATCTAATTTCTAATGTTCTATCTTCATTAAAAATTACTTCACTCACAAAATCGTTCAAATAATTCATTAAATTGTCTTTATTTTTAAATTCTTTAAATTTTTGTATTACTTCATTTTTATTTTTTTCAAATATTATTTCTTTAGTTAATTCTTTCTTTTGTTTTTCATATTTTTCTATTTGTGTATTCAAAATATTTCTTTGGTTTATAAATTGATCTATTGTTATAATATTATTTGTTTTGTTTAAATACAGCTTTTTAATTTCCATTTTCTGCCTCTCTATTTTTTTATTTAAATATTCCTTTTGGCTTTTATATTTTTTTTGTTCTACACTATATTTAATTGCATTTTGAATAATATAATCTTTTGTTATTTTGTTATTTATAATTTCACTCAATTTGAAATAAATTATATTTTCTATTTTTTTAGTTGATATAATATGTGTATTGTTACAAGTTTTGTTTTTATTTTTTCCGTTTGGGCAATATAAGCTAAATGTAACTTTATCATTTTCTCTTTTTCTACCACTTATCTTCATAAATTTGTCACATTCTCCACATCTTACAATACCTTCAAGTTTTCCATAATATTCTGTTTTTCTATTAATTTTTTCATGATTTCTTTTTATTTTTTCATTTGCTTTTTTATATAATTCTTTACTAATAATTGCTGGATGTGTATTTAATATAATATCTCTTTTATATTGAGCTATATAATTTCTTCTCTTTTGTCTGTAATTTTGCTTGCTTGACTTTCTTTTATATGTATTACCAATATAAATTTGATTTCTTATTATTCTGTAAATAATACCTGATGACCATTTATCATAATATATTTTATTTTTTGATTTTGTCATTTTTAAATACTGCATAGGTGAAAGTATTTTTTTTTCATTTAGGTTTTGAGCTATTTGATTTCTTGTCTTTCCATTTGCAATCTCTTCAAATATTCTTTGTATTATAGTCTTAACTTTTTCATCAGGAATCAATGTTATTTTTCCATTGTCTTCTTTTATCTTTTTGTATCCGTATGGTGCTATAAATCCCATATAATAGCCTTGCTCCGTTTTCTGCCTTTTTACTTCTTGTATTTTTTTAGATGTTTCTTTTATATATCTGTCATTCATAATCCCTTTAATTCCAATTATAACTTCGTCTAAATCATTCTTATTTCTGTTACTATCGTAGTTTTCATTAATAGCAATATATCGTATATTGTGCTTAGGGAAATATCTTGTAATATAATAGGTTGTTTCTATATATTCTCTACCTAATCTTGAGAAATCTTTAGTTATTATAGTTTCAATATTTCCTTTTTCCATTTCTTTTATCATTTCTTCAAAAGCAGGTCTTGAAAAATTTATTCCTGAAAATCCATCATCTATATATTTTTTATGTAGTTCAATTTGATTCTTTTTTGCATATTCTTCTATTAATGAAATTTGATTTAATATACTTTCTGAATATGTATTCTTATCATCTTCTTCAGATAATCGTATATATGCACAATTAAACTTACACACTTTTAATTCAATTCCTTTCTTAATGTACAAATTTGGTTAGAAAAGAATTAAATTTTGACTAGGAAAATGAATTTGAAATTTTTGAGACGTACTTTGTGTACGTTGATTAAATTTCAAATGAAATTTGACGACGTCAAAATTGTAATTATTTTTCAACCTTATTTGCCTTCTTTATATTAAAATTTAAATACACTTTAACCTGTTTATTTTCCATAATTTCAATTTTTTTAATTAAATCTAATAATATTGTTTTACTTGGTTTTTTTAATGATAAGAATTCATTTATTTTATCAAACATCAGTTGTTGATTCTCCGCTTCTTGATTATTTTTCTCTATTATTTCTTTAATTTCGTTTATTTTATTGTCCAGAATATCTTTATCTTTTTCTAAATCTTGTTTTAATTCTACAAATTCTACTTCAGAAATAATATTATTGGTTTTATCTACATATAAATCTTTCAATGCTTTTTTTAAAATGTTTCTTTTTTG
>CALXCB010000051.1 GCA_944386695.1 uncultured Clostridia bacterium
TCTGTTTCACAATTTATCTGACTAAAATCCCAATTTTTTATTTTATTATAATAATTAAATTCATTGTCTTTCATCAAAAAATCCCTCTTCTCTATTTTATAATAGTGTATTTATTTCTATAAAATTTATTCCCTATTTATAATATGTGAATAATTATATTATTTTTTCTATATTTTCTATTGCATATAAAGGTATATTAATAAGTTTCTCTTCTTTTCTATAATTAGACATTGATGTTCGTACATTTTTTGTCGTTTTATATTTTTCTATAAAACTTTTCAAGCTTTTTGCTTGTAAATTCTCTGATGCTTTCACTTCTATAGGAATCACATCTATACCTAATTGTATTAAAAAATCAATTTCTGCAGTAGCTTTTTCTGCACTCCAATAAAATATTGGAATATCTTTGTTTGATTTTAATTCTGTTAAAACAAATTGTTCTGTAAAAGAACCTTTAAATTCTGTAAAAATTTCATTACCTTCAAGTAAAATCTTTTCATCTATTCTAGTCATGGCCCCCAAAATTCCAACATCAAGAATATAAAGTTTAAAGGCACTTGTATCTTGATATGCTATCAGAGGGATATTTGGTTTGTTTACCCTATCAATTTTATATATTAAACCACAATCAATTAGCCATGATAAAGCTAATTCATATTCTTTTGCTCTTGCCCCTTCTTTAATCAAACCATATATAAATTTCTTATTTTCCTTTGCTAGTTGTGCAGGTATACTATTCCACAACATTTTTAGTCTAGGAACAATTTCGTTTGGAGCATGTTTTGAAAAATCCTCTTCATATGCTTGTAATAATTTTAACTGTACGTTTCTAACTTGCCTATAATCTTTGGTTTCTATATATTTATTGATAGCTGCAGGCATACCTCCAATAAAATAATATTCTTTTAAATATAAAATCAGTTTATCTTTAAAAACATTTATTAAATTCCAATCTTTTTCATTTAATATAGTTACTATTTTTTCTTCTCCTATTGCAAGTAAAAATTCTTGAAAATTCAAAGGATATAAATCCATAAAATCTACTTTCCCAACAGGAAATGAAGTTCCTTCATGTAGAGCAACTCCTAAAAGTGAACCCGCTGCTAATATATGAAATTGTCTGGCATTTTCACAAAAATATTTAAGCGAAGTTAATGCCTTTGGCACTTCTTGGATTTCATCAAAAATTAATAAAGTATCTTGTGCATCAATATCGACTTGAGTTTCTATCTTTAACCCTTGGATTATTCTATCTATATCAAAGTCTCCTTCAAATAATCTAGCCATTCGAGTATTTCCATCAAAATTAACATATGCAACCTTTTTATAATTATTTTCACCAAATTCTTTCATAATCCATGTTTTTCCGACTTGTCTAGCCCCTCTTATTATTAAAGGCATTCTGTCTTTAGAATTTTTCCATTTTTCTAATTCTTTTATTTTTTGACGATACATATTTTCTCCCCTCTTTGAATATTATCTATTATATGCATATTATATTTAACTCTTTTTTAATTTTCTTTTTCTCCTAAATCTATGTTCCTTTTTTCTTCATCACCAAATCTGTTTTTAATTTTGCAATCTTTTTATTTATAAATTTTTGTCTACTTCTAATTGCATCTTCAACTTTATCTAATTCTTCCAAAGTCATATTATTCAATGATCCTGGATTTTCCCTAATAGAATTTATAAGATTTAAGTCTTCTTTGTTTTCTTTAAAAGAAATATACTCATTAAATTTTTTTCTTGTATTTCCAATATAAACCGGTTCTTTTTCATTTTCTTCTACTATTTCATTTTTTTCTTTTTTATTAAATATATTTTTAATAAAATTCTTTATTTTATCAAATATACTATCTTTATAAACAATTAAATTTTTATTATCTTTCATCTTTTTTCTCCTCTAATTTTTTATCATCTGTATTTGTTTTATCATATCTTTGTACTTCATTTTCTATTTTAGCCATTTCTTCTTCTGATAAATTAAGTTGATTTAACATCATTACTATACTTTGAATTTTAGCATCTTTTCCTTCCAGAGCTTCTCTTTGTTGTGATGTTTGAAAATTCTTTATATCATCATCTAATCTTTCTCTATTCTCTCTTTCTATATCTTCTTGTGTCTTTATATGTACATTGTCTTCTATTTCAAGCATCTCATCTTCTGTTAAATGTTCTTGATTTAAGCCTTCTATAACATTATCTATAAGGTCACTTCTAGATTTTTCTTGGTCAGGTGCTTGAAATGTATGCACACTATCTCCAAATTCTGGATGATCTTCCATATATTCCTGGTATTCTTCCTCTGTTACTTTAACAACTTCTCCATACTCATTTATTATAAAACGATTTTGTTCCTCCATTATTTTCCTCCTATTTTTATTTTCAATATTATTTTAACATTAAGAATTTATTGATGTCAATTAGTAATTTAATTTTCTCCTCCTACATATACACTATGCACTAAAATTCTTTTCTTACCAGTATTATCACATGTAGATAAAGTTAATAACTTATCTGATTTATCTGGTACAAGATTATACTCTATAGAACTTCTTTTTAACATTTCTGTAATATATTTTGCTTGATCCTCTTCAGTCACAATATTAGATTTTATTGCATAATCTTCTGGATCCTCTATATAAGACGAAAACACCTTGTAATTTAACTTTTCTGTTTCACTATATATTTCTATTGTTATATCTTTTCCAAGTTCATTATTTACAACTTTCTCCAACGGTTCAAACATTAAGCCTGTTTTTATATTATGACCATATATAACTGTATTTTTGTCAATAAAATCTACAGAATTTTTATAATCCATGAAAACCCAACCACATGTATTATATTTTTTATTTATATCTCTATGAAGATAATATTCATTATCTGTTGTTTTAACAATAGGATAGTTTATTTCTGTGTTTTCTATTTTTATCCATGCAATTATATCTGAATTTACTTTTTTTAATTCTTCAAAATTTATTGAATTTTCTTCTGTATTTTCTGTTTCTTTAGTGAATGCCGTTTGGATTATATCTTCTTTTAAGTTAGCTGTTTTCTTATTATACATAAACCATCTAAACAAATTAATAAATGCAAATAAAAAAATTATTAAAAAAAATGTAAAAGCTATAATCTTCCACTTTTTTATTTTAATTTTGCTTTTCTCTTTACTATGCTTTGCCATTTAACACTCCTAACATTAATTTAAGAGGCATACAAAATTAATTTATGCCTCTTAATCTTTATTATAAACTATTTTTTCTTTACTATAATAACCATTCCTATTAAAGAAATAATCATTAAAGCAATTAATGCAACTATATTCATATCTCCTGTATGTGGAGAAGTAGTTAATGCCTCAACATTTTCTGATATTTTTGATTCATCTTTTCCTGTATTTTCTTCCTCTTTTATTTGCGAATCATCAGTATTGTTTCCTGTATTTTCTGTATTGTTTTTATTATCAGTATTTTCTGTTTCATCACTATCTCCTGGTTCTTCAGTTTCTCCACCTTGTTCAGGTGCTTCTGCTACATTTAATTTAAGTTGAGATGTAACTGTATTTATTGTACCATCTCCTTGTCTTGCACTTACAGAAACATTTACTATAACTTCACCTGCTTTTAGTACTGTTATATATCCATTTTCTCCCATAAATGCCATTGTAGGATCTACAATTTCATAGTCTATACTTTCTATTGTATCTGTAATATCTGTTGGATTAAGTTTAATTTCTATTATTGTGTTTTCTCCTTCTACAAGTGTATCATTTTCAGGAATAACAGTTATAGATTCTAAATGTTTTTCTTCAACTTTTATTTCTATAGAATCTGTTAATCCTGTTTCTGTTGTAACTGTTATTGTTGCTGTTCCTGCCTTTATTGGAGTTACATTTCCTTTTTCATCTACTTTTAATATACTCTCATCACTTGATGACCAACTGATATTGTCTGTGGCATCTATCGGATTAAGAGTTACTCCTAATGTTGTTCCTTTATTTACAAGAAGTGATTCTACCACATTTGTTATTTTAATTGAATCTGCTAAAATCTCTGTTACTTTTACATCTCTTGATGCTGTTATATTGTTTCCATAATCTACTGTAATTGTTGCATCTCCTGGTGCTACTGCTGTTACTTTTCCTTCTTGATCAACTGTTGCAACACTTTCATTACTTGATGTCCATGTAGCTGTTGGTATTATAGTTGTATTTTCTGGATTAAGTATAACATTTAAATTTCCAGTTTGGTTTTTGACTAACTCTAAGGTTTTGTCTTGGTTTTCTATAGCAACACTTTTTAGTGCTACATCAACTGTAACTGTACAATTAGCTGTTTTTCCATTTAATGTTGCTGTAATTATAGCTGTTCCAGGTGCTATTGCTGTTACAAGTCCATTTTCATCAACTGTTGCTATACTTTCATCTCCTGATGACCAATTTACATCATCAATTGAAGGATCAGCATCTTCTGGATTTTTGCTTACAGTTAATTGTACTGTTTCTTTATTTCCATTTATAACTAAGTTTTCTTTTTCTGAATTTATTGATATTGATTTTAGTGTACTTGTAACTGTTACTTCACATTCATCTGTTAAGCCTGATACTGTTGCTGCTGTAATTTTTACTGTTCCTGGTGCTACTGCTGTTATAAGTCCATTTTTATCAACTGTTGCAATACTATTATCACTTGATGACCAAGTAATTGTTGTATCTTCTGTTGTGTTTTCAGGTAATATTGTAGCTGTTAATTCTTCTGTTTCGCCTTTTTCTATTGAAGTTTTATTTTTGTTTAATGTTAATGTTTCGATCTCTACTGTTGGTACTGTTACCATAATTGTATCAGTAAGTCCATTTACTGTTTTAGCTGTAATCTCTGCTGTGCCTGGTGCTATTGCTTTTACTATTGTATTTCCTTTATCATCTTGTGTAACTATAGCAACATCTTCATCACTTGATGTCCATTCTAATGCTTTTGAATCTACAAATTCTGCTGGTCTGAATTCAACATTTAATGCTTCTGTTTGATCTTTATATAATGTTAAATCTCCATTTGTTATATCTATACCTTCTATATGTGCATTTACTGTAATATCACAAAAGTCTTCATATGTCTTTTTAGTTGATGATGTTGTCATTGTTACTTTTATTTGAGTCGTTCCACTATTTACTCCTGTTATTATTCCATTTTTATCAACTGTTGCAACACTTTCATCTAATGATTCAAAAGTTATAGTTGCATCTTCATCTGCTTGTTCTGGAATTGTTGTAACTTTAAACTCTGCTATTTTTGATTTATCTAAAGTTATTGAGTCATCACTTAATGTCATTCCAGTATATGGCTGTTTTACTGTTACTTTACAAGTAGCTGTTTTTCCACTTTTAGAAGCTGTTGCGGTAATGTCTGCTGTTCCTTTTGACACAGCTGTTATTTTTCCGTCTTTGACTGTTACAACATCTTTATTACTTGATTCCCATGAAATATCTCCTTGGTCAGAGTCTTCTGGAATATATGTAACTTTTAATGTATCTGTTTCTCCTACCCATAAGCTCGCTGTTGTTTTATTTAATTCTATAGCTTTTTCAGGAGCAACTGTTATTGTATATTTTTTAGAGTAATTACCCAAACTTGCTGTTAATGTAGCTGTTCCTGCCGATACTCCTGTTATAGTTCCTTTTTCATCCACTGTAAAAATATCTGTATCTGAAGATTTCCAATCTATATCTGATAATTGAATTTGTGCTGATACTATAGGCCAACGATTGTTTTGCATTTTTACACCTGTTGGTGCTATAGTGTCTCCTATATTAATTGTATTTGTATCTTTCAAACCTGTAATTGATAATGCAATTGGTGCTTCATCTGGTGAAACTGTTATTGTGTCTGTACTTGATGTTGTTCCTGTATATGTAGAAACTTCTTTAGCATTAGTATAAGAAAATACTTGTACCCACCATGTTGTTCCTGATGATGTGTAAGATCCAATTCCTATTGAATTAAATGCTGATGTTAATATATTTTCTCTATGTCCCTCTGAGGTCATCCATTGTTCCATTGCTCCTGCTGAAGAAGAACTTCCAGCTGCTATGTTTTCTCCATCAATATGAATTCCTGATGATGAAAAGTCATATAATATTATTCTTCCATTTGGTCTTGTATGAGAAAAATATGTCGAAATTTCTGCTGCTCTCATCATTGCATAATCACATAAACTTTTGTCTAGTGTTAATTCTCCTACTCCGGCATTTGCACGTTCTTGATTTGTTTGCTCTAAAATTTCATTAGCTTTATCATAATTTTTTGTACCATTAACTGTTACTGTTACATTATTGGCAGCTATTGATGTTGGTACTACTACCAATGTTGATATAATTGTAGCAATTAATAATATCGCTACGGCATTTTTTAATAATTTCATAAAAACACCCTCCTTCTCATTTTTATTTGATATGTATACTATATACTTTTTTATATTATTAGTCAAGCATACATCTCTCAAAATCATTATAATTTCCATAATAAGATTTAATAACACCATTTTCAATATTTAAAACTCTATTAGCTAATTTATTAATAAAAAATCTATCATGTGAAACAAACAACAAAGTTCCTTTGTATTCTTCTAAAGCATCTTCTAAAATTTCTCTTGTATCAATATCAATATGGTTGGTAGGCTCATCAAGTATTAAAAAATTGATATCTTTTTGCATTAATCTTATAAGCATTAATCTAACTTTTTCTCCACCTGACAATTTTCCTATTTTTTTAAATACATTTTCCTGCCTAAAACCGTATCTTGCAAGTTTGTTTCTTGCTTCAGTTTCTGAATAGCTATTATTTTCTAAAAAATAATCTAGTATTGTTTGGTTTGAATTTTCAAAAATTATATTTTGTGGAATATATCCAATTTTTATAGAACTTCCTAATTTGACTTTCCCCTCAAAATCATTATCTTGATTTAAAATTATTTTTAAAATGGTTGTCTTGCCACTTCCATTTTTACCAAGTAATGCAACTTTTTCTCCATAATTTAAAGTCAAATTTACATTTTTAAAAATTTCTTTTTCTTGGAATTTCTTTTTTAGATTTTCTATTTTTAGTACATCATTTCCAGATCTATTTTTTATGTCAAATTTTAACTCTATTGATTTTTTATTTAAATCAACTTTATCTAGAATATCCATCTTCTCTAGTCGCTTTTCTATACTTTTTGCTCTTTTAAAGAACATTTCATTTCCTGCTAATTCTCCAAATTTTCTTAAAGATTGTATAGACTCTTTCATTTTTTCTATCTGTTTTTGCTGATTTTTATAGTTCTCAAATTGTGCTAATGTTCTTCTTTCATCTTCTTTTAAAAAATATGAATAATTTCCATAATAAATATTTTCTTTTCCATTTTCTAACAATACTGTTTTTGTAATTACTTTATCTAAAAAATATCTGTCATGCGAAACAATTAATACAGTTCCTTTATATTTTAAAATGAAATCTTCTAAAAATTCTAAAGACTGAATATCTAAATGATTTGTTGGTTCATCTAATAACAATATATCTGGTTCTGATAGCAATAATTTTGCTAAATTTATTCTTGTCTTTTCTCCACCACTTAGGAGGTTATATTTTTGTTTTAGCATTTTTTCATTAATGTAAAATTTAGAACACATTTTGTTAAACTTTTCTTGTATTTCATATCCGCCTTTTAATATGTATTTTTCCTGATTTTTACCATATTGATTTACTAGCTTTTCTAGCTTTGTTGTATCTTTTTCTAATGACATCTCATTTTCTAATTCATTTAGTCTTTTTTCAATTTTTAAAATTTCTTCAAAACTTTTATATAGAAAATCTTTTACTAATATTTCTTCTTTTTCGTTCTCGTAAATCTGATTTAGAATTCCAATTTTTGCTTCTTTTCTAATATTAATAGTGCCACTATCTATATTTTCTTGTTTTGAAATTATTTTTAAAACAGTTGATTTTCCACTTCCATTTTGTCCTATTAATGCAACTTTTTCTCCTGTTTTTACTTCTAGATTAAATCCATCTAAAATATTTTTTAAACCATAATTTTTCTTAATATTATTTAATTCTATTTCTATCATTTTTATATCTCCTTATCTTATATTTTTTTAAGTATAACGAGATATATTTGCCTTTTAACTATTACAACTTTGGCTTTCTATCTCGTTGTAATAGTTTTACAGCCGTAGGTTCTTTTCTTTAGCCTACTTTCTAAATCTTTTCTTTTATTCATGCTAAATTCCTCCTCCTTAATTAATCTATTTTTGTAAACTCCTTTGCTGGATTAAATTTTTGGGTTATCTCACTTATTATTTCTTCTCCTGATTAGTTATTCCTCTGGGTAATTTCTTTATTTATACCACTTCCTATTTTTTATTTGTAGTTTAACTACTTTTCTTATTTTACTACATGATATTAAATTTAGCAAGTACAATTGGAATCATTTGACCGGTTCTTTTTGATGCCTCTGCCACAAAAAGAACCGGTCTGGATTAATTTTATTTATTCTATGTCACATAACTTCTTTACATATTGTAGTATTTGTTCGCAAACTACTGTTTGCTGCAAGGTTGACCATAGGTTTCTCACCTATGACCAACCGTCGTATGAGCTGATGCATATCCCTTTGTCTAACAATCGCTGGACCTGTCAAGATTTATGGGAAACTTCCCATAAATCTTGACAAGATCATAACAAGATCCAATCTCTGTCTGGTGTTTACTTGGTTGGGCTATGCATAAGCTTCTTCCCCTGTTCTAGCTTGGGTGTCAGGATACAGTGGTTCAGGATACGCACACATTACTTTATGTAAAGTGCGGAGCGACAACCACGGCTGTCGTTGCGGTAGGTTGGCTCGTTGAAGTTGCGGTAGCCTGCTGGTAAGTTGCTGCCATCGTCGTAGGAGTCGCCCCCACGATAGATCCTGGCGTTGGCAGCGTAGGCCTCTAGAGTCCAGTCGTACACGTTTCCGGCTAGGTCGTAGATATTATTTGCCTTTGTGTACTCTGTACTTCCGGTTGGGATTCTCGTATACGAACCTTCGTTCTTTGTACTCGTTCCTCCACTTGTTGTTCTATACTCGAATGTTGCATCTGTATAATTTCCCCAGTCACTTGAATCATCATTTATATCACTCTCAGTTATTTCTCTCGTCCCTCCTTCTCCATCTTGGATTTGCGCTCCACTTTCTAATAACCATT
>CALXCB010000052.1 GCA_944386695.1 uncultured Clostridia bacterium
TTAAAATATTATTGCCATACTCAAATGGAAGAATATGGCAACTTGTAATATTTTTGTAATATGATTAAATTTCCCTGTCAAATAACAAATACCACTTGAAAAATAAGAAGATTATGATATAATAACTAAAAACATAGGAGGTAATAATATGGAATTGAAAGGTTCAAAAACAGAAGCAAATTTAATGGCAGCATTTGCAGGAGAGTCACAAGCAAGAAATAAATATACATATTTTGCAAGTGTAGCAAGAAAAGAAGGATATGAACAAATAGCAGCAATATTTGAAGAAACAGCTCAAAATGAAAAAGAACACGCAAAAATGTGGTTTAAAGAACTAAATGGAATTGGAAATACTGCAGAAAATTTAAAAGCCGCAGCTGATGGAGAAAACTATGAATGGACAGATATGTATGCAGAATTTGCCAAAACAGCTAAAGAAGAAGGATTTGATAGAATAGCATTTCTTTTTGAAGAAGTTGCAAAAATAGAAAAAGAACATGAAGAAAGATATCTAAAATTATTAGAAAACGTAAAAGACGGAAAAGTATTTGAAGCAGGAGAAGTTAAAATTTGGAAATGCAGAAATTGTGGACATATAGTAGTTGGAACAAAAGCACCAGAAGTTT
Source organism: uncultured Clostridia bacterium (assembly GCA_944386695.1). Classification (GTDB taxonomy): domain Bacteria; phylum Bacillota; class Clostridia; order TANB77; family CAG-508; genus CAG-269. Next base: position 627 of record CALXCB010000052.1, read on the forward strand.
GTCCTGTATGCAATCATCCAAAAGCTTTCTTTGAAATTAAAGCAGAAAATTATTAATGACAAAAAAGAACCGGGTCTTTTTTGTACAAAAAATGTATAAAATTCCCCAAATTTGCAAACAATAAGCAAAATTGCAAATAAGGGGAATTATTTTATGACAAATTTAAAAATATTAAATATTGAAGGAGCCCTATTAAACAAACAAGAATTATATGAGCATTTAGAAAAAATTGCAAGTACACATAATGTGAAAAATAAATCAGATAAAGAAACATATCCTATACCAAGGCTTCTAGAAAATTATTCTGCTATAAAAGAAGTATATAATTTGTTAAATGAACATGTCAAATTAAAAATTTCTATTCACCCAGCAGGAGAATGGCTGTTGGATAATTTTTATGCAATTGAAGAGGTAACTAAATCAATTGCAAAAGAGATGACAATGTCAAAATATACAAATTTTGTTGGGATTGCAAACGGTAAATATCAAGGATTTGCTCGAATTTATGTTATTGCTTCTGAAATTGTAAATTATACAGATAATAAAGTTTCAAGAGAGATACTAGAAGAAAGTTTATTAGCATATCAAACTAAAAAGAATTTAAGTATGGATGAAATTTGGAATATAGGAGTATTTATTCAAATTGCAATTATAGAAAATATAAGACAAATAGCTGAAGCTATTTTTGTATCTCAATTTGAAAAGTTTAAAGTAGAATCTATTATAGAAAGATTAGTTGAAGGAACAGAAAAGCAAGAACAGAAATACACTCATTTTAAGCAATCTAAAAATTTAAAAATTAAATCATATGATATGAAATATCCTTTTGTAGAATACTTGTCATATAAATTAAAAAAGTATGGAAAAAAGACAGAAAGTTATTTGAAAATATTAGAAAATGAAGTAGAGAAAACAGGAACATCTGTATCTGAAGTAATAAAAAGAGAACATTTTGATATTGCTGTAAGGAAAATATCAATAGGTAATAGTATTACATCAATAAAGAGAATTCAAAGAATAAACTTTTTAGAAATATTTGAAAAAATAAATGGCGTTGAAGAAATTTTAAGACAAGATCCTGCAGGGATCTATGATAAAATGGATTATAAAACAAAAGAAGATTATAGGAATAAAATAAAGAAAATCTCTAAAAAGACAAAAATATCTGAAATATATATAGCAAAAAAGATACAAGAATTATCCAAAGAAGCAAAAGAAGGAACCAAGGAAAGTCATATTGGTTATTATTTAATTGGACAAAATGTTAATATTTTATATAATAAATTACAATATAAAGAAGAAAAAGTATTGAGCAATAAAAAGAAATCAAAATTATATGTTGGTTTAATATTTATTTTAACAATAGTATGTTCTGGATTGATAGCAATTAATTATCCACAAAAAGTTGATTATAAGTGGATAAATATATTATCATTTTTTGTTTTATTGATACCGATTTCAGAAATTATTGTTCAAATTATACAATATGTATTAAGTAAAATTATTAAACCAAAACTTATTCCAAAATTAGATTTTTATGATGGAGTACCAGAGAATGAGGCAACATTTATTATAATACCAACAATAGTATCAAATAAAGAAAAAGTTAAAGAAATGTTTAGAAAGTTGGAAGTGGACTATTTAGCAAATAAATCTGAAAATTTATATTTTTGTTTGTTGGGAGATTGTAAGGAAAGTAATAAAGAATTTGAAGAGTATGATAGAGAAGTAATAAATCAAGGAATAGAAGAGATAGAAAGATTAAACAAACAATATCCAAATAGTAATTTTCCAACATTTCATTTCATATATAGACGTAGAATATGGAATGAAAGTGAAGGGTCATATTTAGGCTGGGAGAGAAAAAGAGGAGCATTAACAGATTTTACAGAAAATCTATTAGGACATATGAGTGAAGAACAAAAAACAGAAAAATTTAACTTTAATTCGATAGATGAAAATAAAAAAGAATTACCTAAAATAAAATATATAATTACATTAGATAGTGATACTGATTTAAGTTTTAACTCAGCTTTCGAACTTATTGGAAGTATGGCACATATTTTAAATAAACCAATAATTGAAAAAGGAGTTGTAAAAGATGGGCATGGTTTGATTCAGCCAAGAGTTGGAATAAATTTGGATATAAGCTATAAAACTTTATTTACAAAAATTTTTGCTGGAAGTGGAGGGGTTGATCTTTATTCAAATGCAATATCAGATATGTATCAAGATAATTTTGATGAAGGTATTTTTACAGGAAAAGGAATATTTGATTTAGAAACATATTCTAGTATTTTAAAAGATGAGATTCCAGAAAATACAGTTTTAAGCCATGATTTATTGGAAGGAAGTTATTTAAGATGTGGCTTAGCATCTGATATCTTGATAATGGATGGTTATCCAACAAAATTTACTAGTTTCATGTCTAGACTTTCAAGATGGACTAGAGGAGATTGGCAAATAATAGGATGGCTAAAAAATAAAAAGTTAAATTTACTTTCAAAATATAAAATATTTGATAATTTAAGAAGAAGTTTATTAGAAATTTCCATAATTATAGGCGTAATTTATTTTGCTTTAATGAAGCAATTTTTAAGAATATCGATATGGTTCCCCATAACAATATTAATACTTACAGCTATATTACCTTTTGCTTTAGAAATAATAAATGCAGTAGTTTTTAGACGAGAAGGAGAACATAAGCAAAATACATTTACGCCTAAAATTGCAGGGATAAGGGGAGCTTTGTATAGGGCAATAATTACATTTTCAGTTTTACCATATAAAGCTTGGACATGCTTAATAGCAATTTGTAAAACAATATATAGACTAACGATTTCGCATAAACATAAATTGGAGTGGATGACATCTGAAGAAGCAGAGAAAAATTCAAAAAGTGATATATTAAGTAATTATAAAGCAATGATAATTAATGTGATTTTTGCTATAGTTACAATAATTTATTTTTTGTTAAACAAAAGTATTTTAGGTATTTTTGCTGGAATTATTTGGATAATTGCTCCTGCGATTATGTGGTATATAAGTAAAGAAATTATAGAGAAGACACCAAAGGAAATTTTAAATAAAGATGAAATTAATTTTATAGATGATGTAGCAAGACGAACTTTTAAATTCTTTTATGATAATTTAACTGAAGAAAATAATTATTTAATGCCAGATAATTACCAAGAAGACAGAAAGAACTTATATGTACCAAGAACATCATCTACCAATATAGGATTATCATTATTAGCTATTCAAGCAGGAATTGATCTGGGATATATTGAGCTAGATGTAGGATTAGACATTTTAAAAAATATATTTCAAACTATAAATAAATTACAAAAATGGCATGGACATCTATATAACTGGTATAATATAAAAACTTTAGAGCCTTTGATTCCAAGATATATTTCAACAGTAGATAGTGGTAACTTTGTAGGATATCTATATGTAACAAAAGGATTTTTGGAAGAACAAAATAGATCAGATTTAATTCCTTTAATAGAATATATAAAAAAATTAATAGAAAATACAGATTTTTCAAAACTATATAGTAAAGAACAAAAATTATTTTCGATTGGCTTTAATATTGAAGAAAATAAACTAACAGATTCATATTATGATTTATTGGCATCAGAAGCAAGACAGGCAAGTTTAGTTGCAATTATTAAAAAAGATGTTGATGCTAAACATTGGAATGCATTAAGTAGAACACTTACAGTTCTAAATAATAAAAAAGGCTTAATTTCTTGGTCTGGAACAGCATTTGAATATTTAATGCCAAATATAAATATACCAAGATATAAAGGAAGTTTAATAGATGAATCAATTAAATTTGCTGAGATGTGTCAAATAGAGTATGCAAAAGCACTAGGAACACCTTGGGGAATTTCAGAATCAGCCTTTAATATAAAAGATTTACATTCTAATTATCAGTATAAGGCATTTGGAATTCCATGGTTGGGATTAAAAAGAGGTCTAGCTGATGAAATAGTAATTTCAAGTTATGCAAGTGTCTTGGCAATTAATGATAAACCAAAAGAAGTAGTAAAAAATTTAAGAGAACTTGAAAAATATGGAATGTATGATAAATATGGCTTTTATGAAAGTTTGGATTTTTCACCACAAAGATTAAATTTAAATGAAGTGTCACGAGTGGTTAAAACGTATATGGCTCATCATCAAGCATTAATACTTCTTTCAATAAATAATCTAATAAATAATAATATATTTCAAAAACGTTTTATACACAATCCGGAGGTTGATGCAGTGTCTATTTTGTTACAAGAAAGAATGCCAGAAACATTTATTATCACGAAAGAAGAAAAAGAAAAGCCAGAAAAACAAAAATATAGGGATTATGAAAATTATTCCATTGTAACTTATAATAATATAGATGAAAGATTAGTTAGATCAAATGTAATATCAAATGGGAATTATACAGTAGCAATAAATCAAAAAGGAGAAGGATTTAGCAAATTAAATGATATATATATAAATAGATTTAAAAAGACTAATGATTATAAACAAGGAATATTTTTATATATAAAAAATGTAGATACAAAAACAATAACGGCAATTGGAGAAGATAAGACAACAGTATCTTTTATGCCAGACCAGGTAAAGTTTGAAAAAGAAAAAGACGAAATAAAGACAGATTTAAAAATAACAATAGATCCAGAAGAAGCGGTAGAAGTAAGATCTTTAGAGATAGAAAATATAGGAAATAAAGAAGAAGTATTAGAAATAACATCTATTTTTGAACCAATATTATCTAAAAAAGAACAAGATTATGCACATCCTGCATTTAATAATTTATTTTTAATGTTTGATTATGATGTAGAAGAAAATATATTAGAAGTCAAACGAAGAAAAAGAAATATTGAAGAAGAAGAAGTTTATTTAGAAACAGCATTTTTTACAGATTGTGAAACAATTTTGGGTAGTGAATATGAAATTGATAAAGAAAAATTAAATGAAAGAGGCAATTTAGGTATTCCTGTAGCTATACAAAAATCACTTCCATTTTCTAAAAAGTTAGGTTTGGTTACAGAACCGATTGCAGCACTTAGAAAAACAATAAAACTTAAAAGAGGAGAAAAATGTTGTATTAATTTGATTTTATCAGTTGATAAAAATAAAGATATAGCAATAGAAAATTTAAAAAAATATAAAAATATAGAAAATGTAAAAAGAGTATTTGAAATATCAAAGGCAAAAGCAGAAGCAGAAAGTAGATATTTAGGATTAAAAGGAACTCAAATAAATTTATACCAAAAAATATTAGGATATATATTATTTGATAATCCAGTAAGGCCTAAACAGATTAAAAAACTAAATATTTCTAATTTTAGTCAAAGTGATTTATGGAAATATGGGATATCAGGTGATTTACAAATTATATTAGTAAAAATAAGAGATAGTAATGATATTTATGTAATAAAGCAAGTACTACAAATGTATGAGTTTTTTAGAAGTAAAAATTTAAAAATAGATTTAATATTTTTAGATGAAGAAACTCATAGCTATGAGAATTATGTAAAAGAAGAAATAGAATCACAAATTTTAGATAGACACTTAGGCTTTTTGAAAAATGTAAAAGGTGGCATTCATGTACTTTCAAGAAATGAATTACCAAAAAAAGATGTAGATTTAATAAATTTTATATCAGCTTTTACAATAGACACACACGATGGAGATTTAAAACACTTAATATTCGATCAAGAAGAAGAATATTTTGCAAGCTTGCAAAATGTACCAGATGAATATTATGATGGAATAATAGAAGAAACAAATTCTAATTCCCAAATAGATATATTAAAAAATGAAGAAAATAAATATAATAATGAGTATGGAGCATTTTCACCAGATGGAAAAGAATATTTAATAAAAACTAGCAAACAAAATAGGATTCCAACTGTGTGGAGTAACATTTTAGCAAATGAAAATTTTGGAACACTAGTTACAGAAAGTATGGGAGGATATACTTGGTATAAAAATAGTAGATTAAATAGAATATCTAGTTGGTCTAATAAACAATTTTTAGATATTCCATCAGAAGTAATTTATATGGAAGATTATAAAACTGGAAAAAAGTGGTCTTTAGGATTAAATCCTATGCCAGATGAAAATGATTATAATATAATTTATGGATTTGGATATAGTAAATATATTCATGAAAGCTCAGGAATTACACAAGAATTGGAAGTCTTTGTTCCAAATGAAGACAGTATAAAAGTAAATATTTTAAAATTAAATAATAACACTGTAGAAAGAAAAAAATTAAAATTAGTGTATTATATAAAGCCAGTATTGGGAGAAGATGAAATAAAATCAAATGGATGTATCAAAATAAATTATGATGATACTTCAAATATGGTTTTTGGAGAAAATCTATATGAATCAGATTTTAAAAACAAAGTATATGTATCAAGTAGTGAAAAAATAAAAAGCTTTACAGGAGATAAAAAATTCTTCCTAGGAAGTGGAGGAATGTCAAATCCAGATGGACTAAAAAAGATTAGATTAAATAATAGCACAGGATTTGGAAAAGAGTCTTGCATTGCTATTCAGATTGAAATAGAATTAGATAGTATGTCATCTAAAGAAATTATATTAAATTTAGGTGCATGTGATAACATTATAGATGGGAAAAATATTGCATATAAATATAGTAAAATTCAAAATTGTAAACAAGAATTAGACTTAGTAAAAAGAAAATGGAAAGATATATTAGAAAGACTACAAGTTTATACTCCTATTGAATCAATAAATATAATGTTAAATGGTTGGGCTTTATATCAAACAATATCTAGTAGATTATATGGAAGAACAGGATTTTACCAATCAGGAGGAGCATACGGATTTAGAGATCAGCTTCAAGATACTTTATGTTTAAAATATATAAAACCAGAGATGATAAAAAATCAAATAATAAAACATTCAAAACATCAATTTATAGAAGGAGATGTAGAACATTGGTGGCATGAGGAGACAAAAAGAGGTATAAGAACAAGATTTTCAGATGACTTGTTATGGTTAGTTTATTTAACAGAAGAGTATATAGAGGCAGTAGGAGATAATGAGATTTTAGATATAAAAACACCGTATTTACAAGGAAAAGTATTAGAAGAAGATGAAGAAGAAAGATATGATGTATATAAAGAATCTAGTATGCAAGAAACAATATATGAGCATTGTATTAGAGCAATAGAAAAATCTTTGAATTTCGGAGAACATGGAATTCCAAAAATAGGAACTGGAGATTGGAATGATGGATTTTCGGAAGTAGGAAACAAGGGAAAAGGTGAAAGTGTATGGCTAGGATTTTTTATGTATACAGTTATTAATAGATTTTTACCTTATATTGAATTAAAAGGAGAAACAGAAAGATTAAATAAATATAAAGAAATATTACAAAAATTAAAAATAGCACTAAATAAAAATTGCTGGGATGGAAGATGGTTTAGACGAGCTTATATGGATGATGGAAATATTTTGGGAAGTATAGAAAATGAAGAATGTAGAATAGATAGTATAGCACAGAGTTGGGCTGTAATTTCAGGAGCAGGTGATGAAGAAAAAAAGCTTATTTCTATAGAAAGTTTAGAAAATCATTTGGTAGATAAAGAAAATGGAATAATAAAACTTTTAGATCCACCTTTTTATAATGGGAAGATAAATCCTGGATATATAAAATCATATTTGCCAGGTGTTAGAGAAAATGGTGGACAATATACTCATGTGTGTTGTTGTTAACACCAGTTTTTGAAAAATATTGATACTCTTAAAAATACATATTGTTATTGATTTTGTATCAAAAGTATAAAAACACACACATTATTGATACAAAATCGGTAAAAAAAAATCAAAAAACATAGATTTTTTTAAAAAATGTGAAACAAATTCAAAGGAAAACACAAAAAAAGTTTCACATTTTTAAAAATTTATGGTATAATATAAATGTGAAACAAAATCAAATAAATTAAGCAAAAAAGTTTCACATTTATAAGGAGGAAAATCATGGAAGAAAAAATTGAAATTATGAATCTTTTACAAAATAAACAAGTTTTGGAACATGAATTACAAACACTTGCATATGGATCAGTAGAAATAAGAGAAAATAATTCAAATAAATATATATATGTACATTATAGAGAAGATGGAGTAGCTTTAACAAAATATGTTGGAGAATATTCAGATGAATTATATAATTTAGTACTAAACAATAGTATTAAAGCAAAACAATTAAAAAGACAAATAAGAGAAATAACAAAAAAACTAAAAAAATTAAATTATACAGAAGAAGAATTATCAGAAAAAGTAGAACAAAATATAGACTTTGCTAAAAGACATTTAGTAGATACAATCTATAAACAAGCTATATTAGAAGGTGTTGCAACTACATTTGCAGATACAGAAAG
>CALXCB010000053.1 GCA_944386695.1 uncultured Clostridia bacterium
CCCATGTTTTAGTTTTTTCAACTTGATTTGGTTCACCTTGTTTTATATATTCTGATAATTCTAAATTCCAATCTTCTCTTTTATCCATTAGAAATACCTCCTACATATATATTATATCAGTTATTGAATATAATATCAATACTTAAAGTGCATTTTTTTCACTTTAAGATACAAAAATTGCACTTTGAATTATTAATATATAATTAATCGCTATTTATTTTCCATAATTCATGTGAACTACCCATTGTCTAAAGCCAATGTGATTGCGGTTGCCTTATTTCAAATATAAATTTTTATGCAACATTTAACATATATTCATAATCTCCATAATTTGCCATGTATTTTCCTAACATCTCAAAATATTTTGTAGAATTTGATCTGTATTTTAAATGACAAAATTCACGTAATACTATATATCTTAATACTTGCTTGTCATATTTTACTATTTCTGGATTTATTATTATTGTTTTATTTTTTAATGTTTTAGCAAGTTTGCCTGATATTCTTTTTATTTCATAATTTTCTGGAGCTAGTCCATTTAACATTATTCTTGTTTCTTCCATTACTTCTTCTATTTCTATTCTTGCTATTTCGTCATACATTTTGTCTATTGCTAATTTTACTATTTCTATATTTCCTGTTTTTTTGTATTTATTAGGAAGATATACATTTATGATATTTCCTACTAAATCTAATTCTGGATTTATTATTCTTGTATATATTACTTTTACTGATATTTCTTTTCCAAAGATTTTTACTGTATTATTTAATTCATTTTCTATTTTTATTTTTTTTGTTAATAAATTAATCATTATATAATCCTCCTTAAATACGTTCATTTGTTTTACAAATTCTTGTTCGCTGTTATGTGATGATTATATATCTTATTTTTTTCTTTGTCAATACTTTTTTTGAATTTTTTCAAATTTTTGTTCGCATTTATATTTGTTACATTTTGTCGATATATTTTTTTGGCAAAAAAGTACAAAGAGTAAACCTGTAAGCCGGGTTCTGTCATTTAAATTAGTCATTTATCTAGGCTATATATCACTATATAGCTCAAGCCACACAATTCTGGATCACCGAGCAAGTGTTAATATCCAAATTAGGTGTTGCTCCAGATGGGGTTTACACTGACGCTCTAAGTCACCCTAGAGCCGGTGAGCTCTTACCTCGCCTTTTCATCCTTACCATTTAAAACAAATGGCGGTTATTTTCTGTTGCACTTTCCTTAAGGTCACCCTCACTAGACGTTATCTAGCATCTTTGCTCTATGGAGCCCGGACTTTCCTCTCGTAAACCCTTTCGAGTTTTACCAGCGACTAATCAGTTTACTCTATTTTTTTATTATAGCACAAATTTTTTCTTTATTCTAGTTTTTTAAACATATTTATCTACTTTTATAACAAATCTACCTTTTCTTGTATTCCCAGAAATTTCTTTAAATTCAAATCTGCCTTTTCCTCTTATTGTTATAATGTCTCCTACTTTCACTTGTTTTGATGGTTTAATTTCATTTTTAAAATTCAAAAAAACTCTCTCTTGCTCTAAAATATCTACTGCTTTATTTCTTGAAGTTCTTGCCAAACTTGCAACGATATTATCTAATCTTAAAGAAGCTACAATTTCAGTTATTTCTATTTTTTGAGTTTCAATTTTTTTTAAATCATTAATATTTTCTGCTGATATTTCTGCTGATGAAAATCTTGTAAGAGAACCTAAATTCTGTATTAAAAATTCTTTTACTTCATTTTTTACAATAATTTCTGCTGATGTTGACCTAACAGATATATCACCGATTTTTTCTCTTTCTATCCCCAATTTTATTATTGCCCCTAAATATCTTCTATGATCATACTCATTATTTAATTCAACTGGAATTTTTATTTTTATAACACTCATAATTTTATCATGATTTTTTCTCGCCATTTCCTCTGTCAGTTTTTCCGGATAAATTATTAATATTTTTCTTTCTGCTTCACTTGTTCCTCCGAAAAAATAATAATTTGTAAATTTTAATTTTTTTAAAAATCTATCTACTAAATCTTGTTCATATAAATTTAAAAAATCTGTATTTTCTATTTTATTTCTAGCTTTCGAAAACTCCAGCTTGTCCAAAACTTTAGCTAAAAGCAATCTATCATCTTGCTTTTTATAGTCATTTAATAATTCTTGTTTATTCATCTTCTCTTTCCTTTCATTTTGTACATTTGGGACCAGGTCTTATTTGTCTTGTATATTTGGGACCGGGTCCTTTTTGTACATTGATGTCTGTCTTTATTAAGAAATTTTACTATAAAAAGCAAAAATTTTCAAGCTTTTTATCTGTTACAGCCACAACATCCAAAGTTTGTAAATAAAAGTAAAAATATAATTATGAAAAATAATATTTCGCTATCACTTCCACAACAGCATCCGTTTCCTCCGAATAGTCCTCCAAATAATCCTCCATTATTGTTATTATTACAACAGCAACGATCGCTTTGATTTGGTATGTTTGCGTTTACACTATTTTCTGGCATAAAATTCTCCTCCTTTTCTGTTTTATACAGTATATTATGCTGTATCTTAATTAAAGGTTACATCTCTTCCTAGTTTTCCAAAGGATCACATTTTACATAAATTGACTTTTTTCTAAATATTTGGTAAAATATATTTATTATCTTAGCCCGCCTCTGGCTATTCAATAGAGGCAGATATGCCAAGTGACATATCAAAGGAGAAAATATGACAATACAAAAATTACAAAAAATGCAAGAGAACTTTAATAAAGATTTCTTTGCCTCATTTTCTGAAGATGATCGGAAAGACTTAAAGAAAATTCGAAAAGCCTATCCTCGAGATTTGGGAACTAAATATATACATTTAAGTCAGCTCTCAACATCTCATCACCCTGTGCCAATGAGTAAGATTCCAACTTCGTTGGTAAAGCCTTTAAATACTCCTTTTGAATTTTCTTACAATTACATTCCTAAAGGAGTTGGTTTTATCCAGTGTTTCTGTTATTATAACAAAACATATCTTGGTTTCTTCATCTGGCGGAATATCGAAGCTGAAAATATTTTTATGCTTTATACTATGCAAAAAAAGTATAATCAGTTTCAATTTGACTATATATTTGATATGGCATTTCAATGTGCCTATTTGGCCGGAAAGCCAGATCTGGTAGAAGGTCAAAGAGAATGGGTAAAAAGCTACACCACCAAGAAAGGAAAAAGAGTGGAAGGCTTTTATCGAAGAAAAAAAATCTCCTAAGTAGAAAGGTCGGAAATCCATTATGGAATTCCGACCGACATTTTATTAATTTATGATATTTTTCATTTATTTGCAAATTATGCAAACTTTGATATGATATAATTTTATAATATATAAAAAAAGGAGCAAAACCATGATAGAACTACTTTCTCCTGTTGGAGATTTGGAATGTTTAAAAGCAGCTGTTCAAAATGGTGCAAATGCTGTATATTTTGGTGCCAAATCTTTTGGTGCAAGAGCATTTGCTAACAATTTTGATGATGCTAGTTTAAATGAAGCAATAAATTATGCAAAAATTAGAAATGTTAAAACACATCTTACTTTAAATACATTAATAAAAGAAAATGAATTAAATGAAGCCTTAAATATAGCAAAAAAAGCTTATGAATACGGAATTGATGCTATAATTGTACAAGACTTAGGTTTAGCATCTATTCTAATTAAAGAATTTCCAGACTTAGATATTCATGCTAGTACTCAATTAACAGCTCATAACTTAGAAAGTGTTAACTTTTTTAAAGAATTAGGATTTAAAAGGGTTGTTCTTTCACGTGAATTGTCATTAGATGAAATAAATTATATATGTAAAAATACTGATATAGAAATAGAAGTATTTGCTCATGGAGCTTTATGTATCTCTTATTCTGGACAATGTCTATTTTCAAGTATGGTTGGTGGTCGATCTGGTAATAGAGGAAAATGTGCTCAGCCTTGTAGATTACCCTATGAATTATTAGAAAATAAGACAAAAAAAATAGATAAAGGTTATCTTTTAAGCCCTCGAGACTTATGTAGCTTAGACCTTTTGCCTCAACTAATTAAATCAGGTATAACTTCTTTAAAAATAGAAGGACGTATGAAAAACCCAGAATATGTTGCAATAGTAACTCAAATTTACAGAAAATATATAGATCTTGCATTGAATTCAAACAAACAATTTAAAGTCGATCCTATAGATAAAAAAGCTCTGATGCAAGTATATAATAGAGGTGGATTTTCTCATGGGCATTTAGAAAACAAGAAAAATCAAGACTTGATTTTTAAAGAAAAACCCAATAACATGGGAATTTATCTAGGATCTATTTCAAAATACAATAAAACCAAAGGCCATATTTCTTGTAAATTAGAAAATAATGTATCTGTTGGTGACTCTATTTCATTTGAAAATGAAAATAGTAAATATTTGGTTTCAGAATTAATAGAAAAAAATCAAAATATTAAAAATGCCTTTCCTATGCAAAATGTTACACTTGGAAGAATGAAAGGAAATATTAAAATTGGAGATAAAATTTATAAAGTTATAGATAAATCGCTTTCTAATTCAGCAAAAGAAAGCTTTTCAAAAGAAAATACAAAAAATCAACTAGAATGTAAACTGCAAATAAAAAAAGATAAAAAAATATTTATAAATATATCATGTCCTAATTTTAATACTAATATAAATTATACTTATGACTACATTCCTCAAGCAGCTCAAAATTCAGCTGTGACTAAAGATAAAATAATTTCACAATTTAGTAAAACCTTGGACACAGAGTTTGAGTTCACTAATTTTGATATTGAATTAGACGATAATTTATTTATTCCAGTTTCTATATTAAACAGTATAAGACGTTTGGGAATTGAATTAATACGAGAAAAAATTATTAAAACTTTTAAGAAAAACCATAAAGATATAACTTTAAACCATACTCCCCACAGTAATTCTAATTCAAAACCACAAATAGCATTATTACTAAATACTTTAAATACAAATTTTGATTACACTTTATTAAAAAATATAGATAAACTATACATACCTTTAAAATATTTTGGTAACAGTAAATATTCTAACATAGTGTCTTCACTTTCTAAAACATTTAATATATACATTTATATGCCAACTATCATTAGAAAAAATTATATAGATACCACCAAAAATATTTTAAATACTTCTTTGAAAAATTTTAAAATTCAAGGAATTGTAATATCACATTTATCACAATTAAAGTTAATGCCAAAAGATTTAAATAGTTTAGATATAATTGGAAATTACACATTAAATATTTATAACTCCTATTCGAATCAGATTTTAAAGGACTTGAATATTAATACTTCCACAATATCTCCAGAGCTAGATTCTGAGGGAATTTTAGGAATTGGTAAAAATATTGCTACAGAACTTATAGTATATGGTAATATACCTGTTATGAATATGAATTATTGCCTACTTGGAAAAAGTAATCACTGTTATAATAAATGTGAAAAAAAATGTAACTCTAATTCAAAATATTATATAAAAGATAGAATGGGACTTCTTTTTAGAGTAATTCCAGATAATATTCAAACAATAACTACTATCTACAATTCAAAAATAACATCTATTGAATATAAAAATTTTGATGTTGACTTTGTTCGAGTTGATATTTTAGATGAAGATATATCAGCGATAAACAAGATTATTAATACTATTTTATTAGGAAAAAAATTAAATGGATCAAACTATACTAATGGAAATTTAAGCAGAAAAATTTAATGAGAACCATTTGGACCGGTTCTTTTTGGTTACATAAACCAAAAAGAACCGATCCAAATGGTTCCTGCTTAATTTTATTATTAAGTCCATATTATCATCCTCAGCAACTTTATTTTTTCTTATTGCTCCACATTTTTTACATCTAAATATTATTACATATCCTTTTTTCTTATTCGTCTCTAAAGCAATTGGTTCTAAGTCTCCATGGCACTCTTCTTGCCTATCTCCAGGATTTACATCAACATGTTTTGAGTGTAAACAAAATGGACAATGATTGCGGCAGGAATATCCTAACTTTGGTACATATTTTCCACAATTTTCACATATAAATTCTTCATCTATTACTTTAAATTTTTTTAAATTTGACATAACTATCTTATTTTTACCTTACTTAAATCAATATCTTCTGGATCATAATTTTCAATATATTCTAAAACTTGATCAGCTTCATCAAATACTTGATATAATTCTTTACAATCATCTGTTATAAATTGTTCTTTTATTGATGTAGTCATCATATTATCTAGTTCATCATAAAAACCATTAATATTATACATTACAATTGCTTTGTTATGTCTTCCTAATTGTTTTAATGTTAAAATCTCGAAAAATTCATCCAAAGTACCAATTCCTCCAGGAGTTATTATAAATGCTTCTCCATTTTCTTCCATCTCACGTTTACGTTCTCTCATTGTGTCAGTGTATTTGTATTCTGTGCAATTTTTAAATGAAACCTCACTTCCTGCCTCCTTGAAAAATTCTGGTACAACACCTAATATATATCCGTTTTTTTCATAAATTCCTTCAGCTACTGCTCCCATCATTCCATTGGCACCACCACCAAAAACTAGTCCATGGCCATGCTCTGCCATCTTTCTTCCTAATTCTTCTCCTTTTTCTATATAACTTTTGTCTATTAAACTACTAGCCGCGCCGTATACAGTTATTTTCATATGTTACCTCCTCGTATAAATTTTTTTTTACATTATGATATTATACCATTATACTTTTTTTTATTCAAGTATTTTGTGTATTTAATTTTTATTAACTTGTCATAAACTCAAATTTTACTCATATAAATTACTAAAAGTTAGTACAAACATTTTGTACATAGGAGGTATTAAACATATGGAAAATCTCGGATTATACCAAGATATTGCTAAAAGAACTGATGGCGATATATATGTTGGAGTTGTAGGTCCTGTAAGAACTGGAAAATCCACCTTTATAAAGAAATTTATGGATTTACTTGTAATTCCTAATATTAATAATGATTACAAAAAAGAACGAGCTAAAGATGAACTTCCTCAAAGTGCTGGTGGAAAAACAATAATGACAACAGAACCAAAATTTGTTCCAAATGAAGCTATCGAAATTACAATAGATAACAATTTAAAACTAAAAACACGTTTAGTTGATTGTGTACGGATATCTAGTCCCAAATAGTATTGGATATTTGGAAGATGATAAGCCTCGCATGGTAAAGACTCCTTGGTCAGATACAGAAATGCCTTTTGAAAAAGCTGCTGAAATTGGTACCAAAAAAGTCATTGAAGAACATTCAACTATAGGAATTTTGATTACAACAGATGGAAGCTTTACAGATATACCTAGAGAAGACTATATTCAAGCTGAAGAGCGTGTTGTTTCTGAATTAAGAGCTATAAACAAACCTTTTATTGTACTATTAAATTCAGCACATCCAAATGATCTAGAGACTAAACAATTAGCAGCAAATCTTTGTGAAAAATATGAATCAACTGTTCTTCCCATAAATTGTGCTGAACTTGATATTTCAGATATTACAAATATATTTTCAAAAATACTTTATGAATTTCCTGTAAATCAAGTTAATTTTTCTTTTCCTAAATGGATTAATGGTTTAGATTTTTCTCATCCATTAAAACAAGAACTTTTTTCTCAAATACAAAATGCTTTTAATAATATAACTTTATTAAAAGAAGCAAAAAAATGTAGTTCATTAATTAACCAAACCAATATTATTACTAAAACTAATGTTGATAATATCGAGCTTGGTACTGGAAAAGTTAATATTACAATCACTTTAAAAGAAGATCTATTTTATAAAGTTCTTTCTCAAATGACTGGTGTAACTGTCTCTAACGAAGCAGATCTATTTGCAATTATAAGTGATTTAGCTGATACAAAGAAAAAATATAGCAAAATTGCCGATGCTTTAGAAGAAGTCGATCGAAAAGGCTATGGTATTGTTACTCCTTCAATTGATGAACTAATTTTAGATGAACCTGAAATGGTAAAACAAGGCTCTCGTTTTGGAGTTAAATTAAAAGCTACTGCACCAAGCTTGCATATTATAAAAGCTAATATTGAAACTGAAGTTTCTCCTATTGTTGGCTCTGAGAAACAATCTGAAGAACTTGTTAACTACTTACTTTCAGGATTTGAAAGTGATCCTCAAAAAATTTGGAGTTCAAATATTTTTGGAAAGAGTTTAAATGAACTTGTTAATGAAGGTCTGCAAACAAAACTTGCTAAAATGCCAGAAGAAGCACAAATGAAATTACAAGAAACATTAGAAAGAATCGTAAATGAAGGTAGTGGTGGTTTGATTTGTATTATACTTTAGAGTAATTTTTTTCATTAGGGTCGTTTCTTTTTGCAAAAGGGTCGGTTCCTTTCGCAAAAGGAACCGACCCTTTTGCAAAAAGAA
>CALXCB010000054.1 GCA_944386695.1 uncultured Clostridia bacterium
AATTTCGTTTTCTCCATTGTCTAAAAATTCTTGTAAATATTCTTCAACTTCTTTTTTATATTCTTTTGTTGGAAATACTAATTCTAACTCTCCATAAGCTTTATTTATTTGATTATTATCCATTGCTTATCACTCCCTTTTTATAATTTCTTCTCATCTTATAATGTGTCTGTGTTTCTTCATATACCTCAAATCCAACTTTTTTATATAAAAATCTCGCTGGATTTTCCTTAAAAACTTGCAATATTGTATTTCTATTATTATTCCTATCAATTTCAAGCTGCTTTTGTAAAATTTCTGTTCCAATTCCTTGTCTTTGATATTTTTTATCTATATAGAATAAGCTTATTTCACTTTCGTCATTTTCATTAATATAGTTCGTAAATACACCTATAATTTCATTATCTACTTTAATAACATTTATATCATTTCTATGTTCTTCTATAAAATCCTTTTGAAACTGAGTTTGAGTTTCTTCGTCCCAACCATATAATTTCTCTACATACCATTTAAAATTATCCTTTTTCATTTCATATAAAATTTTAAAATATTCTTCTTTATATTTTTCAAAATAATATTTCATAAAAATTCATCCCCTTTATAAAATTTATAAAAAATAAAAAGCCTTGCAAAAAAACCTTTTAAGACTCCTTTGCAAGACTTGATATATCTTACTTTATAAGTGTAGGTAGTTAATGTATTTTATACTACCCTTTACAGCTCAAGCTGTATAGCTCTATGTAAACTCTTAAATATGTTTTTTATTTTAGCATATTTAGTAATTTTTGTCAAATTTAATAAAATACGAATCATAAAAAGGTGCACTAAAATAGGAACTTAAAACTGGCAACCAATTATTTATAATTGGTTGCCTTTCATACAATTTAACTGGAACTTTCGTTCCTTTCATAGCAATATTTATTATCACTCTCTATTTTTTTATATAAATAAATTTAATTAATTTAATTCTTCCATTAAATATTTTTGTAAATCTTCTTCTTTTAAACTGGCTAATTTTTCTTTTCTTTCTTCAGTATAATCTCCTTCTCCATCGCTATACATTTGTATAAATTTTATCATACCTACAGATCCTAATTTTTCTTTTAATGCTTTAAGTCCTTCTTGTCTAATTCTTTCTAAATCTTTAACTGTTACTGCCATTTACATCACCTCCATTATAAATTCTATATGATTTACAACTTTCAATTCTAAATTTGCTCTTTTAGAAGCATTTATCAATTGCTTATCTACTGTTATAAAATAATCTAATTTCTTACTTTCTGCATATGCTATATGATAAGCATCCATAAAATGAATATTAAACTTTTTTAATCTCTGTTCTTCTTTTGCTATTGCATTTGAATATTGTATTTTTTCCAATTCTAAAGCATCATATAAATCTTCAACTTGTCTTTTTTTATTTCCATCAGAAATATTATCTATTTCATAATCGATAGCTCTACTCGAATATATTTTTATTTACTTATTTAAATACATTTCTATAATTGACTCTATTGCACCGTGCTTCCAGTTTAATTTTTTCCTGTCTTAAATCATCAAACGGTCTATTATAACAGCAATTATCTAAATATACATTTATCATATTTCAACCTCCAATTTTATTATACAATATTTTACCAAATTTATCTATAATTTTAAGTAATTTTTTTCGCCTTTGATAGTTAAAACTTTATGAACTATTTATTTTTAAAGGGCAGGAAAGAGATACAGAGTGTATCTCACAAACACTTAGAAAATCAGGTTTTTTAGTTCTCTGCTTTTAGTAAAAAAGTACAGAGAAAGTGCAGATATATACTAACGTTAGGATATTATATTATTTTGATTTTTTATTCTTTTTTAACCTCATTTATAACACTTTTATAAAAATAGCTAATAAAATCACTAATTTCTTTATTTGTATTTTTATATTCAATTTGTTTGCTTTTGCACAATCCATATATATCAATTAATTTATTTCTATCTTTAAATTATATATTTTAAGTCAATGGGAGTTTTTGTTGTCTAAACAACTATCTCCATCTAAATGCAGTATTTTCCCTGTAATTTTATCTTGCTCTAATCTATTCTCTTGCTTTTTGAATTCTATATCTTTTATTGTTTCTCTTAAACTAACTTCTTCTCTCGTTACCAATTCTAAATCACTAATATCACTATCAGCAATAATTCTCTCAAAAACGCCCTCTAACAGTACATTGCTTTTGTCTCTAATATCTTTTACTATAAAAATAATATCTTTATTATAGGATATTCTACCTACAATATCTCCATTTTTTATTTTGTCCATAATTATATTCACCTCACATGGGCTAATATTATTATATGTCAAATATTGTCTTTTTGTGCATTTAGTACTTTTATTTATCAAATCAAATTTCCAAATTTGGATTATCATGTAATATTGAATATTTTTCCAACATATGCTATAATAATTATGTTAATTAATGAGAGGAGTATGTTTTTTATGAAAATACGTGATTTTCCATCAACTTTGGATTTTGCAATAAGAAATTTAAACAAGGAAAATAGAAATGATACTAATAGTTTTGAATTTAACTTCAATGAAAATATGCAAAAAGCAATAAACTATATAAAAAAAATAGTACTTGAACAATATGGTACTTTAAAAATTTCTGAAACAGAATTAAATCAGTTAATATCAAAAAATTATGCAAAAATAATTGACGAATCTTATCAAAATACAGATATACATTCCCTTACAATGAAATATATCGCTGCAAAATATATAGATTCACATAGAAATGAAATTCCACAACTATTTAAAGAAATTGAGGAAAAAAGATTAATATATTCACCAAGAGAAATTTATACAGATGATTTTCATCAGAATATACTATTGTGTTTGTTATCCTTAAAACATGATTTCACAATGTATACAGAGAATATGGCTATTCCTAATCGTCCTATCTTAGATGAAATATTAAACTTTGTAAAACAATATGGAGAAAAATTAGGATTTAAAAAATATTGTGATAGATATGCTAACCAAAAAGCATATCCTCCAGCACTAAAGAGAGCTTGTATTTCATATGCATATTATACCATTTTCAAATTAGAAGGAATTGACGAAACTAAATTGTCTTCAAAATCTCCTATTTTAAAATATAAAAAACGATATTCTATTAAAGAATATACATCAAAATATCTTGAGATATTAGAAAAAGTATTCAAAGAAGAGTTAATATCTTCTATCTTAAGTATGTTCACTCAATTAAATAATTTAGGAGAGATTGAACCTCATATAAATGTTCATAATCAAAAAATGAAAAAAATTGCCTTACCAGGATTACAATATTTTTCAGATACAGTTAATGATGATCAAAAGTATCCTAGAATAGAAAAATTATTAACAAGAGAGGAATTAAATCATCTAGATATTGATACTCTATTGAGGATGAATTCTTTTTATAATAATAGATTTGCTAAAGTAATTGATACCTATTCAAAAGCTTTATTTATTTTAGCCAATTGCCCAAGTACAACAACAATTCTAGATGGTCAATCTATTTCAATAGATTCATTCCCTAAAGATATATTAGATACTTTACTATTAAAATATGAAACATTAATACTACCTATAAAAACATATTATGCTGAAACTCAAATGAAAATAAATGAAATTATTATTAACCAAACATCCGATTTGGCTAAAATAAATTTCAACTCATTGGATAATGGCAAACAACAAGTAGTATTAGATATATTAGATCTTACTAAACCTATTAAAAAAATATGGAAGAGAGAATTTGAAACCTATTTTAATAAAAAACTACCTAATACAGAAAATGATCTAGCAAATAATATTTCATTAGTAAATACATTATACAATCCAATATTTTTGAGCTACCAATTCAAGAATAATGCTTTAAAAGCTGAATATGCTTATATGTTTTATATTTCGGAAAGAGAAAAAAGTAAGTCTTTAAATTATGGTGTAGTTTTAAGTAATGATTTGAAAGGAAATACCTTGCTATTAGCATCAGATGGTGACCTTAATTTACCAAATAGATTACATATAAATAAGAGAGATTTTACTGAATTTATTCTTGCTTATACCAAACAACCATTGGTTCGAATTTATGAAGGCTTTGATGACTTTTTTGTAGGAAATACATATATATCTACACAATTATTGTTGCCACATGCTAGACAACATAAAAAATATTTGAGAGATTTACGAAATGGTAAATTAAAAGATAAAAATGATAATATTTCTAAGATAACTGATTCTAATCAAAACTTGGTTGATCATTTAGAATTTTGCATAGACAGTTCTAAATTTATGAAAAGTCACAAAGTTACTGTAAATTCTGTTGATAAAAAAGGGAATCCTATACAAGTACAAAAACAACCAATAAGATATATCGATTTAACTACTGGAATCATATATTCATTAACTGAACAAGGCAAGTTGGTTAGTCAAAACGGAATTTTCTTTGGAGAAAGTGAAGGAAGATAATAGTTATGAATAAAGAAGTTTTTAAATATAAATTAACAAACAAAAAATATAATGAATGTATTGATATCTTAAGAAAAGATATAATTAATATTCTTGAAAAAAAGATTAAAGAAAAGGATACTTTTTTCTCATATACAACAACCATGGATTTATATAATAAATCAAAAGAGATCCTTTCTGAAAAAGATGTTAAAATTGCTTATAGATTATATTTATTAGATATTATGGATGAAATCGATGAATATATGTTAGATGAAATGATGCAAATATATCACGAACTACAAGAAAAAACTAACTAGAAAAATATCATAATTACTTCAAAATTTAAAGTTCTAACCCCATTTTGATACGAATATAATTAAACAAAAGTATTTCAAATGGGGGCTTTAAATGAAAAAAATATCAATAGAAGAGCGAGCAATTTTACTTGCACATTATATAATTGAAACAAAAGATACGGTAAGAAGTACTGCAAAAAAATTTGGCATTTCGAAAAGCACAGTACATAAAGATGTATCTGATCGATTACTAAAAATAAACCCTGTTTTAGCTAAAGAAGTAAGAGAAATTTTAGATGAAAATAAAGCAGAAAGACATTTGCGAGGTGGCATGGCTACTAAATTAAAATATTTAAAAGAAAAAAATGATAAAAATTTTTCTTTAAAAAATAGTTCTTAATGGAAATGTTATGTATTCCGTTCGGGTTTACATAACATTTTTCATTAGGAAACGACCCTTTTGCAAAAAGAAACGACCCTAATAAAAAATATCTTCCAAAATTTCCATATAATCAGTAACTAATTTAGCTCCTTGTTTGATTAATTCATTAGTTCCTTCTGAATTTTCAGAATCAATATTTCCGTGGAATTACAAATACATCTCTCCCCTGTTCTAACGCAAAATCTGTTGTAATTAATGTTCCACTTTTTCTTTTAGCTTCTACAACTAAAATTCCATTACTTATTCCACTTATAATTCTATTTCTAGCAGGAAAATTTATTTTATTTGGTTCAGTACCCAAGGGGTATTCAGAAATAATAGCTCCATTTGATTTTAATATTGCATTTGCTAAATGATAATTCTCTTTAGGATATATAATATCTATTCCGTTTCCTAAAACTGCTGTTGTCATACCTTTACTATATAAAGCTCCCCAATGTGCATATGAATCTATTCCTTTTGCCAATCCGCTTATAATATTTATATTATTAAATGCCAAATTATAACTAAATTTTTGTGCTATTTCCCTTCCATAGTTCGAACAATCTCTACATCCTATTACCCCAATGCCTGAATTATTGAATATGTTTTTGTTTCCTTTAATATATAAACATATTGGAGCACCATAAATTTCTCTAAGATATGATGGATATTCCTTGTCTCTAATAGAAATTATATCTATATTATGAATTTGCATATACTTTAAGTGATTTTTTACTGTTTTTTTTATTTGAATATCTAAAATATTATTACATGTTTTTTCATCTATGATATTTAACCTCATAATATCCTTTTTATTTGCATAAAATATAGCCTTATCAGTCTTAAATATTTCAATAAGCCTCATATATTTTTTTATTCCTAACCCTTTAATTAAGGTTATCCAGACTTTATAAAATTTTTCTTCTATTTTATCATCTCCTTTATATGAAAATAAAAAGACAAAGAAATAAAGCTATTAATAGCCATTTCTTTGCCCCTTATCCTTTTATCTCTTAATATAAGTATACACAATTTATTCTCTATTGTCAATTATTCATAGAAATAATCTATAATTCCATTATAAATTCCCCATGATAATTTATTTTGATATTCATCTTCTAATAATAGTTTTTCTTCTTCTGGATTTGATAAAAATCCACATTCTACAATTGATGTAGGTATTTCTACATGTTTTATTATATATACATTATCTATAGTTTTTGCCACTCTATTATTTTCTTTTTGTATTGATTCATTTAAATTTGTTTGTATTGATTTTGCAAGTTTTTCTCCTTCTTCACTTCCTTGTTTATAAAAGGTTTGCCAACCATCATATTGTTGCTGAGGTATTTTATTTAAGTGTATTGATACAAATATGTCTGCACTTGACTCATTCCCTATTTTTACTCTATTTCTTATATCTGATATTTTCTTTTGTTTTAAAGTTTTACTATCAATATCATATATTGCATTTTCATCTGAACGTGTAAGTATTACTGTACACCCACTTTGTTCTAATAAATTTTGAAGTTTTAAAGCAATTTTTAAATTCGTTTCAGCCTCTGTTGTTCCATTGCTACTTTCAGCTCCCTCATCTGATGGGTGCTTTTTACTGCATTTTAATATTTAATTAAAAATCTAAATTATTTTAGATTGTTTTTCTTTAAAAATTAAATTCTATCTCAACTTTTTTATCTTCATATACTTCAATTCTGTTTATTAGTTGCTTTAATATTTCATTTGTAAATTCTTTACCTTGTTTAAAATCTATAACAATTTTCTTTAAATTTTCTTCTGATATTTTCCTTTTATTCTTTTCTTGTAATTCTTCTAAATATTTTTTAGTTTCTTTTAATTTACTTTTAAGTTCATCATACTGCAATTTAAAATCTTCTATTGATATTTTTCCATCTACTCTTTTACTATATAACTTTTTCATTTCGTTATCTATTTTTGTTTCATTGTTTTTGAGTAGTTTCATTTCTTTATAAGTTATATCATTTTTTCTATATTCATCAGTAATTTTATTTGTGGCTATATTAATATTTATTGTATTCAATTTTTGTTTTACAGCATTTAATACTATTTCATTTAATGTACTCTCCATAATCGTATGTCCCTTGTCACATATACTAGGAAATTTATAAATCGTCCTACACTTGAAATACCAACATTTTTGAGGATTATCTAATACCTTATTTCTTATTTTGGTTCTTGTTCTATATTTGTATTGCATTCTTGCCCTGCAATGTCCGCAATATACCAATCCCTTTAATAAATACTCATATTTATTTTTAGGTTTATAAAACTTTTCTTCCAGTATTTTTTGTACTTTGTCAAATTGTTCTTGTGAAATTATTGCTTCATGTGTATTCTTTTTAAAAATCCACTCTTCTTTTGGTGTTTTATATCTTTTCTTTGTTCTGTAATCTGTATATATTTTATTTATTATCATCTTCCCTGTATAAAATGGATCTTTTAGAATTCTACTAATGCTATCACTTCGCCATTCATTAATTGCTACTTTTTGTCCTTTATATTTCTTTGGTGTATCAATTTTCAATTTAGTTAAATATTTTGCAATTTCTCCTTGTGAATAACCTTGTAAGTACATGTTATATATTAGTTTTACATTATCAGCAACCTTTTCATCTATAACAACTTTGTATTTATCTTCATCATCTTTTTTGTATCCATAAGGTACATTTTTTTCAACATATTTTCCTTGTTTCTTCATATCAGTTTTTACAGATTTTATCTTTTTAGAAATATCTGCAATATAACTTTGATTCATTATTCCCCTTAG
>CALXCB010000055.1 GCA_944386695.1 uncultured Clostridia bacterium
GAAAGAAACAAAACAAACAGAAAACTTAGTCTAAATAAGCTAAAACGATATCTTGAAAACGGAGAAATTATAACAGAATTTGATAAAGATGCTTTTGAAATTTTAGTAAAACAAGTTATAATTGGTGGATATGATGAAAAAGATAAAGCAGATCCAAAACAAGTAACTTTTGTACTAAAAAATGAGAGCAAAGTAAATTATGAGGATTATCTACAGACAATCAACGATATTAGTCAAAAAAATCTACAGATGAGCGACCACACATGTGGAGTGTTGCTCGGTGCTATCTCTCAAGAATACGATACAATAGTTGAATTTACTGCTTTTGAGGATTTTGTTAGTTATGAGAGAAATGGCAAAAATAAGATAGAAAGAGTAGAAAATCATAAAATCAAAGTAGCGATAGAAGTGGATATGGTGTGTGGGGTAGTATAAATTAATAAAAAATAAATTAATGTTTGGAGATAAAACTTAATTGGAAGTGTTTGGAAAAGCACTTTCTTTTTTTGAGCTTTTGTGATAAGATATTGTCAAAATAAATATTATGGAGGATAAAATGCAATTATTTATAGAAGAAGTAAAAGATATGAAAGAATTACAAGAATTTTTATTAGATAATAAAAACATTTCAAATGATTATGAAGTAGCGGTTATTGTATATGCTTTTGATAAAGATAATAAAATAATTTTTCAAAGAAGAGGACTAGGATGTAGAGATGAAAGACTAAAATTAGAAACAATAGGTGGAAGAGTTAAAGAAACAGACATCGATTTTAGAACCGCATTAAATAGAGAAATTGTAGAAGAAGTTGGAACAGAAGCGAATATAGAAATAGAGGAATTTATTACAGCGACTTATGCGACTACTTTTGATGATAGATACAATAAAGAACAAACTTGGATATATATTGTATATAAAGGAAAATTGAAAAGTGGAGAATTAAAAATAGCAGAACCTAATAAGTGTTTAGGATATGAAAGATATAAAATTGGAGAAGTGGATGAAAATGAATTAAGTAATGGTGCAAAAGAGCTGTATAGAATTGTAAGTGAAAAATATAATTATTTAAAATAGTGAATTATAGGATTGGAGAAAATATGAATAGAAGAATTATTGTAAGTGCACTAATAAAGTGCAAGGATAAATATTTATTTATAAAACAAAATAAAGAAGGTGGAGCATATCAAGATTGTTTACACATCGTCGATGGAGGTTTAGAAGATAATGAAGCATTAGAAGAAGCTATAAAAAGGGAAGTAATGGAAGAAGTGCATATTGAGTTAGATGAAGTTACACCATTTGATTTTGACAGTGATATCACTATGTATAAAGGTAAAATGACACAACTAATCTTCTTAAGATATACAGCAGAAATTAAAAATTTTACAGGATATCCAGATTCAGATGCAAAAGAAATAATATGGTTGTCAAAAGAAGAAATATTAAATTATAAGCATAATGAACCATCAATGAGATTTTTAAAGAAATTGGGATTAATAGAATAAAAAGAGGTGAAATAATGAAATTACCTACAAGTATAGAAAATATATTAAATGAAAATATTGTAGAAAATGCAAGATTGGAATTAAAGAAAAATTGGAACCCAGAGCCAATATTACATACAATTTGTGCATTTGCAAACGATATAGATAACTGGGGTGGAGGATATATTTTAATTGGTGTTGAAGAAGAAAATGGTAGACCCAAAATGCCAATAACAGGTCTTGAATTATCTGAAATTGATAAAATTCAAAAAGAATTATTGGCAAAATGCAAGTTGATTCAACCTTCATACACACCAATCGTAGATGTAGCACAATATAAAGATAAAAATATATTAGTAGTATGGTGTTTTGGTGGACAAACAAGACCATATAAATGTCCGACTACATTAGATAAAGATTTTTCAAAAGGATATTCATATTATATAAGAAAAATGTCAAGTACAGTAAAAGCAACAGAAACAGAACAAAAAGAATTGTATGATATGGCAAGAACGATTCCTTTTGATGATAGAATGAACTATGAAGCAGAAATTCAAGATTTGAAATTACCACTTGTTCAAAATTATTTATATGAAATAAAAAGTGATTTACTAGAAGAATCTGAAAAGATGGATTTTGTTGATTTATGTAAAAGTATGAGAATTATAGATGGAACACCAGAATATATGAAACCTTTGAATGTTGGATTAATGTTTTTTAATGATGA
This sequence comes from uncultured Clostridia bacterium, assembly GCA_944386695.1. GTDB lineage: Bacteria > Bacillota > Clostridia > TANB77 > CAG-508 > CAG-269. The sequence continues at coordinate 2,213 of CALXCB010000055.1, forward strand.
TCCACAAAAATTCTTTCCATATTCGCAAATAGAAGTAGTAGATTTAAGGAATGGTCCAGAAGGTGACGACATGACAGAAAGAATATTTAGAGGACCAATAGATAGTATGATAAAAAGTGCTTTGACTTATATCAGTAATATATTAATTGAAGAAAAAATTTTAAAAGTAGATGGACAAGCAGAAGCAATACGATTTTTTAATTATCCATATCAAGCAATCGAAGAGGCTCTAGTAAATGCAGTTTATCACAGAGGCTATGATGTAAGAGAACCGGTAGAAGTCAGAATTATGGAAGATAGAATTCATATTGTAAGCTATCCTGGACCAGACCGTTCTATTAGCGAAAAATCGATTGAAGATAAAAATATCATTGCAAGAAAATACAGAAATCGTAGAATTGGAGAATTTTTAAAAGAATTAAAATTAACAGAAGGTAGAAATACAGGTATTCCTAAAATTAAAAGAGCATTGAAAAATAACGGCTCAAAAGAACCAGAGTTTGAAACAAATGAAACTAGAGATTATTTTATTACAACTATATTTATGCATGATGGATTTGAAAATGAAATGAAAGACAGACCTAGAACCCACCAAGATACCCACCAAGATACCCACCAAGATAAAATATTAGAATTTTGTAAAGAACCAAGAACAACAAAAGAAATAATGGCATATTTAGGATTAAAGGATAGAAGAAATTTCTATTTAAAATATATGAGACCTTTATTAGATAGTGGAAAATTGCAAATGACTATACCAGATAAACCAAATACTAAAAATCAAAAATATGTAACAAGATAGGGGGAAAATAAATATGGGGAGAATTGCTATTACAACAGGTGGAATTAAACAATCATTATCAAATTACAATGCTTTAAAATCAATATGCGAATATATATGGAATGGATTCGATGCTGGAGCAAATAGAATAGAAATAAATACTTCAAGAAATAATTTAAGTGCTATATCAGAAATTTCAATAAAAGATAATGGAATTGGTATTGCTAAGAAACAACTAAATAAAAAGTTTAAACCATTTTATGAGTCAGAAAAGGCAGAACAAGCATATGAAAGAACAAGAATAACAGGTATTCATGGAAAAAACGGAGTTGGAAGACTAACATTTTTTTGTTTTGCACAATATGCAGAATGGAATACAGTATATAAAGAAAATGAAAAATTTAAAAACTACTCTATAAATATACATGCTAATAATTTGGAAAATTATAAAGAAACTGATGAAAACATAATAGAAGCTAAAGAAACTGGAACAACAGTAACATTGAGCGGAATATATCAAAATATAGATATATATGAACTAAATGAATATATAAAAAAAGAATTTGCTTGTTTATTAGAACTAAATAAAAAATTTGATTTTAATATATATATTGATGGTGAAAAGATTCTATATGAAGATTTAATAGTAGAAAGAGAAAATTTTGAACTTAATTATGAATATGGAAAACTTGATATAAGTGCAAAAGTGAGATATGTTCAATGGAAGAACAACTTATCTAATGAGTATTCAAGATACTATTTTGAGGATCAGAACGAGAAATTTAAATTAAGTATGACAACCACATTAAACAAAAAAGGAGACAACTTTTATCATAGTGTTTTTGTAAGTAGTAATTTGTTTGAAGATTTTTACACAAATGATACAATAGAAGGACAAATTCCAATTAGCGGTTATAGTAAAGAGAGTAAGGAATTTAAGCAACTAAAAACAGACATTGATAAATTTTTAAGAAAGAAAAGAAAACCACATATAAAGAGATATGCAGAAAAATTAATAGAAAAATATAATGAAGATAAAATTTTTCCAGAGTACAATGAAAACAATGTTTTAGATAAGTTTAAGCATGAACAACTAGAAAATATAGTTAAACTTGTTTGCCAAATAGAACCAAAGATAATATTATCATTAAATAATGAACAAAAGAAGACTTTAGTTAGATTATTTGATTTAGTTATGCAATCAGGAGAAACCGAGAATCTATTTACTATTCTAGATGAAGTAGTTGAACTAGATACAGAAGAAAGAGCAGAATTAGCAGAGGAATTACGATATTGTACACTAGGTAATATTACAAAAACTATTAAGCTAATTCAAGATAGGTATAAAGCTATAGATTTATTAAAGCAATTGCTATATAATTACGAATTAAATGCTAATGAAAGAGATCATTTACAGAAGTTTATAGAAGAACATTATTGGATTTTTGGTGAACAGTATACGTTGGTTACAGCAGCAGAGCCGAAGTTTGAAGAAGCATTGCGTAGATATACAAAATTATTAACAGGCGAAGATGACGAAAAACATATTGAAGATAAAGACAAAAATAAAGAAATGGATATTTTTGCGGTTAGACAAAATATAGAGAATGATTCTATTAATAATATTGTTATTGAGTTAAAACATCCTAAAATTTCATTAGGTCAAAAACAATATCAACAAATATATAATTACATGAACGTTATTAGTAAACAACCAGAATTTATTGCAAATAATGCTACTTGGGAGTTTTATTTGGTAGGAAATAAATTTGACACATCTGGTGATATTGAAAATTTATATGAAAATGGAAAAGTTCATGGAGAAAAATCATTAGTTTATAAAGTCAAAAATTTTAAAATATACATAAAGACTTGGAGTGAAATTTTAAATGAGTTTGAAATAAAGCATAAATTTATACAAGATAAATTAGAATTACAAAGAAAAGCTATTGTAGAAAAAAGTAAAAATATAACTGAGCTTATGGAAAAATCTGAAAACTCTGCTGTAGAGAGCAAGGCAGTAAACTTTTAAAATACCTTAAAAAATTCTAATGTGCTTTATGAAATCAAGTCAAGGTTAAATGCATGTGCTGTTGCACAACCTTGATTTGATTTTAAAAGCACATTATTTTTGTAGCTAAGAGGATTTTAAGGAAAATTATATTCAAACAAGTAGACATAAAAGTGTTTGCGATTAAGTGAACTTGGATGAACTAAAATATGTGCTGGAGGCAGGAAAGCGAGTGTTCACACATCGCCTGCACACATTGAAGGACAAGCCTTCAAGAGTTAATAAAGAAACAAAAATTTTAAGCAAATATGATGCAGAAATTCACTCGGTGAACTGGCTCAAACCCGCTATTCTTCGTCAAAGTTAAAAATAGTGAACTAAAAATTTGAAAAAGTTCACTGAGTGTACTTGATTTTTATAAAGAAAGTTCACTAAGTGAATGCGAAAAAAGTAAAAAAATTTCAAGTACACCAAGTGTACTGATATGTTATTATTCTAGTTCACTGAGTGTACTTTTTAATGGAGGAACTTTAAAATCCTTAAAGTAATAATCATTTAGTTCTTCTTCTAAAAAATTAATTAGTTTTATACTTTCAGATATATAGGTTCTAATTTTTTTATCATTCAAAATAATTTCTTCATTTTCTTTAGCAAATTTTCCCAATAATTGCATAGCTTTTTTATCATATTTTCCATTTCTATGGATAATACAATCTCGTTCAACTTTTAGACACAATATTTTAGAATAATCATATTTTTTATCAGAACAATATTTATTTAATAGGAATTTTGTTTTCTCAATAACTCCAGAGAAATTTTTCTCATATTTAAGAGCATTGTCAATAAAGTATTCTCTCATATCAGTACGATTTTCTATTTTTTCTATATCTGTTATATTTGTTCTTATATTAATGTTTTCTACAATACCATTATAATACATAGCAATTGCCTTGATAAAACCAGATAGGCATTCATCTAAAATAGTACATAAGTGCGTAAGTACCATTTTATAATGAATATTATTAAAATTAACTCTCATATTTGCAAATGTTTTAGCTTGCATAAATGAGAATTCATTTAGCCTCAATCCTTTTGTTATCTCTTTAAATTTAGGGTATTGTTTTTTTGCAATTTTATAGTCGTATATATTATATATATCACTGATTTCTCTTTTTGTTAAATTATGAATCATTCTTTCTAAGAGTTCTTTTTCATTTTTATTTAAAATATCAATGGGAAGAATATTATTAGATTTTATAATAGAACTTGAATATATGGCTAGTGTCTCTATTTCATTTTTAAATTTTCCATGTATTTCTTGTAAATCTAGATCTAATCCCCAATCATAAAAGTCTCTTCCTTCAAAATATTTTCCTTCATAACCATTCCACATAATCAAATCTCCTTAAATTATAATATATATAAGTATAGCATAATTTAGTAAAAATAGAAAATAGGGAATAAAAAGGGAATTGATTTTATAAAACTGTGATAATATAATGATAGCATGAAAAAGAAAGAGTAAAGAGATTAGATTAAAAACTAATTTCTCTGCTCTTTTTCTTTTCAAATTTAAAGAAAAGGAGAAATTTCGTGCTACATGATTATAATGTTGAAGTTAATAACTTTAAACAATTAAAAGATAATACTATGCTAAAATGTAGCATGGAATTATCACTCTTAAACAATTTGTTTAGAGAAAACTTAGTAACAGAAGCGGAGAAACAAGAAATAAAAAGAAGAATTTTAAAAGATTATAAACTTTTATAAATTTAATTTACTTTTTACCCAAAAAATGATATAAAATTATTAAGTTTTATCTCTAGGCGGAATGGAGGAAAGATGGAAATTCAAGTCATAGAGAAAACAAATGGAAGAATAAACAGAGTAACAGGTACAACAATAAAAGAAAGATTAAGAGTCTGTGCATATTGTAGAGTAAGTACAGACAATGAGGAGCAATTAAATAGTTATCAATCACAATTAAAGTATTATGATGAAAAAATAAATAGCAAGTCAGAGTGGCAATTTGCCGGAATATATGCAGATGAAGCAATAAGTGGTACATTAGATTTTAAGAGAACAAATTTTATGAATATGATACAAGATGCAATGCAAGGGAAAATTGATATGATACTAACAAAATCTATATCAAGATTTGCTAGAAATACATTAGATACTTTAAAATATGTGAGAATGCTAAAAGAGAAAAATGTTGCAATTCTATTTGAAGAAGAAAATATCAATACAGGTTCAGGTCAAGGAGAATTAGTATTAACTTTGTTAAGTGCAATGGCACAACAAGAAAGCGAAAACATATCTTCACATGTATTATTAGGCTTAAAGATGAAAAAAGACAGAGGAGAACTAATTGGCTATAATGGTTGTTATGGATATAACTATAATCTTGAAACAAAGGAAATAACAATTAATGAAGAAGAAGCAAGTATTGTAAGATATATGTTTGAAAGGTATGTAGAAGGAGTAGGCTCAAGTACCATAGCAAAAGAACTAACAACAAAAGGAATAAAAACTCCAAAAGGTGGAACAAAATGGTGCGAATCAACTATAAGAGGAATACTAAAAAATGAAAAATATATCGGAGATGTGCTAATGGGAAAAACATTTACAATAGATCCAATATCACATAAAAGATTAAGCAATTTAGGAGAAGTAGACAAGCATTATATAAAAGAACATCATCAACCAATTATTAGTAAAGAATTATTTGATAAAGTTCAAGAAATAAGAATAAAAAGAGCTGGCAACAGAGAAACAGGAAGAAGGAACAACAATTATAGTAAGAAATATCCTTTTAGTAGTAAATTATATTGTGGTTTTTGTGGTAGTTTATTAACAAGAAGAAATTGGAATGCAAATAGAAAATGTGAGAAAGCAGTATGGCAATGTATTAAAAGAGCAAAACAAGGA
>CALXCB010000056.1 GCA_944386695.1 uncultured Clostridia bacterium
ATTAAGGGAATGTAAAAAAAGCTTATACATTCCCTATCTTTGTCATGCTTTTAAATACTAGGCTGTGAATGGTAACCAAAAAATAGAGCCTTAAAAATAAAAGATCATCAATAAAAATAATGCGAAAAAATTTTTTCTAAAATAGCAATTTTTTATTGCTATTTTTTTCTATTTGTTATACAATAAAAAAGGCAATAATCAAATAAAAAATTTGGTAATATTATAACAACAGAAAAAAGAATTGAGAAAGGAAGAGGCACATGGAAGAAACAAGTTTAAAAATTACTGGAGCAAATAAATCATTTTTAAATAGAATTACAAATACAATTTCTAAAATTTTAATACCTACAAAAGTAGGAATTAATGGAATGTTTATAACAGTAAAAAGAAATTCCATGATAAAGGCATTTGAACATTATAAAACAGAAGAAGATGACAAAGAAGAGTATGAAAAAAAATATGACGAAACTTATGAAGTATATTTAGAAGCATTAGATAAATATGTAATGGATTCAATATATAAAAAAGTAAAAAACAATACAGCAACAGAATTTGAGAAAGATGCATTATCAAAGTATTATGGTGTGATTTCATTAAAAGAAAATGAATATGTTGAATATAAATTTAGAAAACAAAAGTTTTTAATAGAATTAGATTATGAAAATGTTAAAAATTCAAATAAAGAAAAAACAATAAAAAGATATAATGAGTTTTATATTCAAAAACTGGATTGGTTATATAAAGGAATACTAAAAAATTATTCAATCAAACTTGCAGATACAGTAGATATTTATGATTCGTCTAAAGAATGGGTTTATTTGAAAATATTTAATACATTAAAAGATTATATAGAAAATATATTATCATTAAAATTAGAAATTAGTAAAGATAAAGAAAGTTCAAAATACAAAGAAATTAAAAACGATTATGAAAATTATGAAGCATTTGAAGTTGGAAAATTAGACCAAAGAGATCTTATAGAAAAAAATATGTTACTACTAGGATTAAGTAGAAAGTTATTTACACATAGTTTACCTTTAACAGTAGCAGAGCAATGTTATATGAAATTATTAAATGATGCAAGATGTTTAGTGCAAGATACAAAAATTGCAGCAAGGAGAGAAAAAGCATATACTATGCTAATAAATTTAATTGAAGATTACAATATAAAATTATTATCAACAAAGGTTTATTGGGAAAGTAATGAACAAAGAGAAGTTTTTAAACAATTTTGGGAAAAGTACAAAGAAATATGTAAATTAAAAGAAACAGATTTTATAGAATACGTAAAGAGAAAAGAAATTTTATTTATAAAAGATGAAATGAAAAAAATAAAAAAAGAAAAGTATGATTATTCAAAACTAGTGAAATATTATAAAAGAAAATTAGTAGATTATGGAGCTATGAGAGAGATACAAGGCTTTATATCTCATGGACAATATAAGAATATGGGGGGAAAACGTATAAGTGCATAAAATAGAATATTTAGAAATTGAACCCAATAGTAATTATGAAAAAATCATTTCTAAAGTATTAGAAAAATGTTTTGAAATAGAAAATTTATCAAAGAATAGTCTATTAGTAAGTATTGTACTTACCACTCCAGATAATATCAGACGAATAAATAAGGAATATAGGAATATTGATAAATCAACAGATGTACTATCATTTCCTATGTTTGAAAAATCAGAAATAGAAGAATTTATAAAAAATAAAGATTTAGAACATAGTGATATTTTAGGAGATATGGTAATTTCAATACCACAAGTGCAGCTTCAAGCAAAAGAATATGGACATAGTTTTGAAAGAGAATTAAGCTATATGGTAGTACATAGTTTTTATCATCTTATGGGATATGACCATATGAAAGAAGAAGAAAAAAAGATTATGAGACAAAAAGAAGAAAATATACTTAGCAAACTAGGGATAGAAAGAAAATAAAGTAAGTGCTAAATTTTTTACTTAGCGCTTACTTTTAATTTTAATCTTCATGAACATTTTTAGAAAAGATTAGATTTTTAAGTTTATTAAAAAAATTAAATATAAAAGGTGTTTTTTTATTTATAGCAGTTTCAATTCCACCATTTTCAAAAACATTAAGTTTATGTTCTAATTTATTCATCATTTCTAAATAATAATTATCAAAAAAAGTATAATTATCGGTTGTTCCCAGAAGCGATTTAAATTTAGAAAGTTTTCTTCTATAATTTTCAAGTTGTTCTAAATTAGTAATATTACTATACTCAAAGTCAAAAAAGTTCTTTATAATTACATTTTGAGTTTGAATAAATGTTGAATTTATTTTTTTTCTATATTTAATAATATTATTTTCGATTTTTTTAGAATTATCTGTAGTTAAAAGTTTATTAGTCAAATTTATTAATACTTCTTCACTTTTTAAAATATCATCAAATGAAGTTAAAATCTGATTAAAGATTTTAAGAGAAGTATATTCAATTATTTTATTTTTAAAATCATCATTTGAAAAATAAGCACTTTGAAACAGTGTGTCTTCACCTATAAAATAAATTAATTCATTTAGAAGAGCACATTCGACAGGGTAATAAGAAGGGCTAGGTGTGAATATATTTATATCATAATATTTTTCATAATCTGGTTGTATGCCTATAATTTTAGCAGATAAATATTGTACAGCAGCTTCATTTAAACCAATACCAATAGTTTTAAATTTTGAGTATATTGAGAATCCCATTCTTTCAATATTATTATTAATATCCTTTTTTTCCTGTAAAAAATGTAAACATTCATGTATGGCAAATTCTTCTAAATCTTCTAATGAAATTTTATAGTTGAAGTATATGGATGAATTTCTATAACAATAATTAGCTTCAGCCATACCTTCTGGCATTTGTGCTCTATACATATTTAGAGTGCATAAACGAGAAAAAATTTCATCAGCATTTAGATTAAAGTTTGGAAATGTATGTACTATTTTTTGTGAAATATTATTTGCGATAGTCAATATTGTTTCAGTATCCAATTTTTCAACAACTATAATTCCATCTTTTTGTAAATCTTTTTCTATATTCATAAAAAATTCTCCTATAAAATTATTTCTTCCATAATTTGAATAGCATTCGAAGCGGCTCCTTTACGAATATTATCAGCAACGCACCACATATTCAAACTATTTGGTTGACTATAATCTCTTCTAAGTCTTCCTACATAAACATCATCCGTACCGTTAGCCATAGTAGCTAATGGATAAAAATTATTTTGTGGTTCATCACAAAGTTTAATGCCTTTTGAATTTTTTAATATAGATTTAACGGTCTCCAAGTCAAAATCATTTTCAAACTCAATATTTATAGATTCACCATGGCAATTTTCTACTGGAACTCTAACAGTTGTTGCTGTAATTTTTATATCTTGTCTTCCTAAAATTTTTCTAGTTTCATCAATCATTTTATGTTCCTCTTTTGTGTATCCATCTTCCATAAATATATCTATATGAGGTAAACAATTATTATAAATTGAATGAGGAAATTTTTTTAAGTCATCTCCAGAAGATTTGTTCAATAAATCTTCCAAACCATTTTTTCCAGCTCCTGAAACAGCTTGATAAGTTGAGTAAACGATTCTTTTTATTTTATATTTATCATCAAGAGGCTTTAAAGCAACAACAGCTTGTATTGTAGAACAATTGGGATTAGCAATAATTCCATGATTTGATTTAATATCATCAGGATTAACTTCTGGAACAACAAGAGGTACATCTGGGTCCATTCTAAAAGCACTACTATTATCTATTACAATACAACCTTTGCTGGCAGCTATTGGAGCAAATTTTTTTGATGTATCTCCACCAGCTGAAAATATAGCAAAATCAAATCCTTCATCAAATGAATTTTCAGTTAGTTCTTCTGCTATATAATCCTTTCCAAAAAATTTAATTATATTTCCTGCAGATTTTTTAGAGCAAAATAATTTATATTCAAAATTAGGTAAGTTTTTTTCTTCTAATATTTTTAAAGCTGTTCGCCCAACTAAACCTGTCGCACCAACAATAGCTAATTTATATCTTTTTTCCATTTGGAATACTCCTTTCTCAAATCAAGAGTTTTATATTAGTAATTATATGCTAAAAGATATAATTTTGTCAATTAGGTGGGACCAATTGACATTTTATGTAAAATTAGTTATACTAGAATAATAGATTTAGTAAAAATAGAAAAAATAACCAAAAAGGAGATTTATAATGTTTACAGATTACACAAAAATTATAATAAAATCAGGAAATGGTGGAAATGGAGCAATATCATTCAGAAGAGAAAAGTATGTAGCAGCTGGTGGACCTGATGGAGGAGATGGCGGAAAAGGAGGAGATGTATATTTTAAAGTTGATAAAGATAAAAACACATTAATAGATTTTAGATATAATAAAAAATTTAAAGCAACAAATGGAGAAAATGGACGAGGATCTAGATGTACAGGAAAATCAGGAGAAGATATTTATATAGGTGTTCCAATAGGCACAATTATAAAAGATGTAGCAACTGGGAAAATAATAGCTGATTTATCTCAACCAAATCAAGTAGAATGTATACTAAAAGGAGGAAGAGGAGGAAGAGGTAATCAACATTTCGCAACACCTACAAGACAAGTGCCAAGATTTGCTGAAGATGGTGAACCAGGAGAAGAAAAAGAAGTTATTTTAGAATTAAAATTATTAGCAGATGTAGGTCTTTTAGGATTTCCAAATGTAGGAAAGTCGACTTTTTTAAGTACAGTAACAGATGCAAGACCTAAAATTGCAAATTATCAATTTACAACACTAGAACCAAATTTAGGGGTTGTTAAATCAAAAGATGGTTCAAGTTTTGTTATAGCAGATATTCCAGGAATAATAGAAGGAGCAAGTAATGGAGTTGGTTTAGGTTTGCAATTTTTGCGTCATATTGAAAGGACCAGATTATTGTTACACATAATTGATGTTTCTGGAATGGAAGGAAGAAATCCAAAAGATGATTTTAGAATTATAAATGAAGAATTAAAAAACTATAGTGAAAAATTAGCTAAAAGGAAACAAATAATAGTTGCAAGTAAAGCTGATATAGCAAATGAAGAACTATATAATGAACTTAAAAGTTTAGCAAAAGAAAAAAATATGGAAATATTTAAAATTTCTAGTAGTACAGGAGAAGGAATAAAAGAACTTTTAGATTATGTATCTAAAACTCTAAAAACTTTGCCAAAAGAAGATCTTTATGAAGCGGAAGAAAAAATGATATACACATTAGAAGATGATGAGGAAGAATTTACTATTATTCATAATCAAAATGAGTTTGAAGTAACAGGAAAAGCTGTTGAAAAAATAATTAGAAGAATTAATATAGATGATAATGAATCAATGCATTATTTACACAAAAATCTAGTTAATTTAGGTGTAGAAGAGGCTTTGAAGAGAGAAGGAATTAAAGAAGGGGATATTGTAAAAATTTCAAATTATGAATTTGAATGGTATGAGTAATAAAGGAGCTAAACATATGTTACCAACAGAGATAGAAAGAAAATTTATGATAAAATATTTGCCAAAAGAAATCGAAAATATAAAAATAATTACACAAAAACATATATTTAAAGATGATATTTGTAGTATAAGAGTAAGAAAAACAGAAGATGTATTTAATAAAAAAACAATATATACACATACAATAAAAGCTAGAAGTGAAAATGTTCAGAAATATTCTATATATGAAATTGAAAATAAAATTAAAAAACAAGAATATGAAAGAATGTATCCTTTTAAGGGAAGCAGGATTATAAAAAAATATAGGTGTATAGTTCCTATACATGATAATTTAAAAGTTGAAGTTGATATATTTGATGGTTGGATGAAAGGACTAGTTATTGCGGAAGTTGAATTTAAAAATGTTAAGCAAGCAGATAATTTTAAGATGCCAAAATGGTTTGAAAAAAGTGTATCTCATAGAGAGTTCTCAAATAGGAGATTATCAACAAAAACAAGAAAAGAAATTTTAGAAATGATAGATAGTAAGCAATTAAGAAATAATAAAAAAATATTTTGGCAAATTCAAAATATAATAAGAAGTCAAAATTAATAATAGAAAAAGAAACTTCTTTGTGATTTTAGACATTAACAATAGATGTGGCATGACTAAAAGCTTTTAATCATGCCATATCTATTTCTATTAAAGTATTATAAATAGCATTTCAAAGTTTCGACACTATCTTCTTGCATTTTAACAAACTCATCAAGCAAATTATGAACATCTTTATTAATATCAGGATTTTGATTCAATAATCTTCTTCCTTCTATTATACCCATATTAGTACCATTAAGTAAAAGTTCAGAGAGATTAGAATTACTTTTATCATTCATAGCTTTCATTTGAACACCCCACCAAGTCATAACTTTATTCATACCACTTGTTTCATGAGGTTCTTTTTCATAAGTGTAATTTTCATAGAGATTATTGACTCTTCTAGAAATATCTTTGTATTTATTATATTCTACATCTAAAGTTTTCTTAAAATTTTCGTCTCCTACTTTTTTCATAACGAATTCAATAGCATCCATTCCCATGGTTGCGCCTTTATTTAGTTCGTCTAGAACGTTTAAATCATTATTTTCCATAAACAAACACTCCTTAAAATTTATATTTAATAGTTATTTTTTACAATTTTAAGAAAAAAATTCAAAAAATTCGAAAAAAGTATTGACAACTAAAAAAAAAGATAGTATACTAAAAAGCGTCGAAAGAAAATGGTCGTTTAGCTCAGCTGGGAGAGCATCTGCCTTACAAGCAGGGGGTCATAGGTTCGAGCCCTATAACGACCACCATATTTTTTGTGGCCTGGTAGTTCAGTTGGTTAGAATGCCGCCCTGTCACGGCGGAGGTCGACGGTTCGAGCCCGTTCCAGGTCGCCATTTTTTTATATAATTGGCTTCATAGCTCAGTTGGTAGAGCAGAGGACTGAAAATCCTTGTGTCACTGGTTCAATTCCAGTTGAAGCCACCAATGACGTTTCTGTTCGAACTAATAGAACAGAATTGATACAAAATCAATCAGAAAATAAAATCTGGTTGATTTTTTTGTTGTCTATAAACAATATAAAAATCATCCAAAC
>CALXCB010000057.1 GCA_944386695.1 uncultured Clostridia bacterium
AGGAGAAAAATAATGAATTTAAATAAAATAAAAAAGGATTTTCCAATTTTACAAAATAGAGATATTGCTTATTTAGATAATGGAGCTACAACTCAGAGACCAGAATCAGTAATCGATGCAATAGTAAATTTTTATAAAAATTATAATGCTAATCCACATAGAGGGGCATATAGTTTGAGTATAGAGGCAACAGAAATTTATGAAAATACAAGAAATAAAATTGCAAAATTTATAAATGCAAAGAAAAGTGAAGAAATTATATTTTCTAAAAATGCGTCAGAGAGTTTAAATTTAATAGCATATTCCTATGGAATGGAAAATTTAAAAGAAAATGATGAAATTGTAATTTCGATAATGGAACATCATTCAAATTTAGTTCCATGGCAAAAAGTAAGTCAAAAGACAGGTGCTAAATTAAATTATATGTATATAAATGAAAAATTTGAGTTGTCAGATGAAGAAGTAAAAAATAAAATTACAGATAAAACAAAAATTGTAGGAATTACACATATTTCAAATGTGCTAGGTACAATTAATAATGTGAAAAAGATTATTGAATATGCACATAAAAAAGGCGCTATTGTTGTAGTAGATGCTGCTCAAAGTATTCCACATATGAAAATAGATGTACAGGAATTAGATGCCGATTTTTTAGTTTTCTCAGGACATAAGATGCTTGCACCTCTTGGGATAGGTGTACTATATGGAAAAAATGAGTTGCTAAACAAAATGAGTCCATTCATAATGGGTGGAGATATGATAGAATATGTATATGAACAAACTACAACATTTGCTTCACTTCCAAATAAATTTGAAGCAGGGACACAAAATGTTGAAGGAGTAGTAGGTTTAGGGGCTGCTATTGACTATATAGAAAATTTAGGTTATGATAATATTCAAAAAATCGAGCATGAAACAGTATCATATGCAATACAGGAATTATCAAAATTAAATTATTTAGAATTATATTTAACACCAAATAGAGAAAATCATGCATCTGTTATCTCATTTAATATAGATAAAGTTCACCCACATGATGTTGCAAGCATTTTGGATTCTGAAGGAGTATGTGTACGTTCGGGAAATCATTGCGCACAACCACTTATGAGATATTTAGGAATAGATTCTACATGTCGTGCCAGTTTTTATTTTTATAACACAAAAGAAGATGTAGATAGATTAGTAAGAGCTTTAAATAGAGCATATAAGATGTTTGAAAAATATATCTGACAAAAATAATGATAAAGAAAGGAGTGGATGGGAATACCATCAGGTAAAAATAATGGAAAATTTAGATAATATTTATAATGATTTAATTATGGAGCATAGTATGAATTCTTATAATAAAAGAAAATTACAAAATGCCGACTATCAAGAAATGGGTCATAATCCAAGTTGTGGAGATGAAATAACATTAGAAATCAAATTAAACAATAATGTAATAGAAGATATGGCTTTTTCAGGACATGGCTGTGCCATATCTCAAGCATCAACTTCAATTATGATAGATACTTTAAAAGGTAAGACAGTGGAAGAAGCAAAAGAGATAATAAAAACATTTATAGGAATGATAAAAAGAGAAGAAACAGATGAAGAAAGTTTAAAAAAATTAGAAGATGCAATAGCTTTTAGGAATGTAGCAAATATGCCAGCAAGAGTAAAGTGTGCATTACTTGCTTGGCATACAATAGAAGATATATTAAATAAAAATGAAAGTAATGGGAAAGGAAGCATTAATTGCTGTAATTAATCATGGAAAATAAAAAAGTATTGATTCGGAATGAGTGGAGGAGTAGATAGTTCAGTATCAGCACTTCTGTTAAAACAAAAAGGATATGATGTAATAGGAGCAACCTTGGAATTATTTAACAAAGAAAGCAGTTCCAATAATGGTACTGATCTGGATGCTAAAAATATATGTAAATCAATGGGAATACCTCATTTTACATTTAACTATCAAAAAGAATTTAAAAAATATGTAATAGATGATTTTATAGATTGTTATGCAAATTGTAAAACGCCCAATCCTTGTATAGAATGTAATAAATATATGAAGTTTGGATTTATGTATGAAAAAGCTAAGGAAATGGGTTGCAACTATATAGCAACTGGTCATTATGCTAAAACAGAATATAGTAAAATTTATAAAAGATGGGTTTTAAAAAAATCAAATGCGGGAAGAAAAGATCAGAGTTATGTATTATGGAATATTCCTAAAACTTTAATAGAACATATTATATTTCCATTAAGTGATTTTGAAAGTAAAGATGAAATAAGAGATATAGCTAAAAAAAACAACCTAAATGTTGCAAATAAACCAGATTCAGAAGATATTTGTTTTATACCAGATGGAAATTATAAAAAATTTTTAGAAGCAAATTCTGATATAAAACCAAAAATTGGAAAGATAGTAAATTCTAAAGGGGAAGTTTTAGGAAAACATACAGGATTATATAATTATACAATAGGTCAAAGAAGAGGTCTTGGAATTTCAAATAAAGTTCCATTGTTTGTTTTAGGATTTAACAAAGAAAAAAATGAACTAATTGTAGGCGAAGAAAGAGAATTATATAAAGAAACTTTAGATGTAAAAGACATCAATTTACTTTTAGTTGATAAAATAGAAGATTGGTTAGAAGTAGAAGTAAAAACTAGATATTCTGCAAAACAAGCAAAAGCTAAGATTATTCAAGATGGAAATAATATAAAAATTAAATTCAATGAGCCACAAAGAGCGTTAACTCCGGGACAGTCAGCTGTATTTTATTTAGGGGATATAGTGCTTGGAGGACGGAAAAATCAATTTATAAAAGCATAGTTTAAAAGTTGGAAAGGAATGAATTTTATAATGGAATACACTTATGAAAGAAGAATTAATTATTATGAAACTGATAAAATGGGAATTGTGCATCATTCAAATTATATAAGATATATGGAAGAAGCTAGGTGCTATTGGTTAGATAAATTAGGTATGCCATTTTCAGCATTTGAAGAAAATCATATAACAATACCTGTATTAGGGGTTAGTTGTGATTATAAACATCATGTTACTTTTGATGATATTATTTTGATTAATACTTATATAAAGTCTTATTCTGGTGTTAGGTTAACAGTTGGATATAATATAAAAGACAAAAAAACAGGTCAAACTGTACTTGTAGGAGAAAGCAAACATTGCTTTACAGATGAAAATTTAAAACCTATTAATTTAAAAAAACACAAAAAAGAATTTAGTGAAAAATTTGAAAATTTATTAACAAAATAAGCTAAGTTATAATAACTTAGCTTATTTTTATCTAAGAAGATTGAACCAACTATTACATACTGATTTGCTCATTGAAATCAAACCTATTTTATCAACATCATCACTTGCAAGTAAATTTGTTTTTGCTATGATGTTACCATTTAAAGTATATGTTAGCTCCCCAATTACTTGACCTTTAGAGATAGGCGCCGAAATACTATCATCAATAGAAATATTTTGTTCAATATTCACATCATTTCCCTTTGATATTAATGTACCACAGTTAAATTCGGCAATTGCGTTTATAGTTGGAGAAATACCTTTACTTATATTAACAGTCTTCACAGAATCTTTTTCATTAACTAGAGATTTATATCTAAAATTAGAAAATCCATAATCGAGTAAAGTAGCGGCTGTTTCAAAACGGATTTTTGATGTAGGAGCTTTCATAACAACAGCAATTAAATTTAAATTATCTCTTGTGGCAGAAGCGGATAGATTATAAAGAGCGAGAGATGTTGAACCGGTTTTTAAACCAGTGCATCCACTATAATTTCTAACCAATTTATTCGTATTAACTAAACTAGATTTTCCGATCACGAAGAGAATCCATGTAAATAGTTGTATAATTGGTTATTTCTGGGTAGTCATTAAGTAAAGCTCGTGAAAGAGTAGCAATATCATAACTTGAAGTATAATGGTCATCTTCGTCAATTCCATGACAATTTTTATAATTGGTATCTTTTAAGCCTAATTCTTTTGCTTTTTCATTCATCATATTTACAAAATTTTCTTCAGTTCCTGCAATATATTCAGCCATAGCGGTTACACAATCATTAGCTGAAACAATACAAATAGCTTTAAGCATTTCGTGAACAGTTAATTCTTCTGTAGTAGTTAACCAAATTTGAGAACCTCCCATAGACTCAGCATTTTCAGAACAAGGGATTTTTGTATCATAATTAATTTTTCCTTGAGAAAGAGCTTCCATTATTAAATAAATACTCATAAGTTTAGTAACACTAGCAGGTTTCAACTTTTCATGTGAATTATATGAATATAAAACTTGACCAGTATTTTGTTCTATTAAAATGCAAGAACCACAATCTAAATTTAATGGATTTGAAACATCATCAAGATTTTCGTTTGAAATAGCACTAGAAGCATCAACAGTTAAGTCAACAGTAGACCATGTATAATTAGGATAAGCAAAGCAAACAGAAGATGTAAATATAAAAAATATCAATACAAATACTATAAAAATTTTTTTCATATATATTTACCATTCCTTTCATTTTAGGTAATAACCGATATTAATATATATGATCATAGAAAATTTTTATGATAATTTAAAAATTTTTATATATACATAACTATTATCAGCAGATGCCTTAATTTTTATCTTATTTCCAGTCTTATTAACAAATTTAAAATCATAAGCCCCATAAGCTACAGCTGCATCTTTTCCTTTAGCTACATAAGGAACTGAATTACTGTGTTCATGTCTTTCTGTAACTTTTAGCCCAGACACTTTAAGTACAGCATTATATAAAGTACTACTAACTTGACAATTTCCACCACCAAGAGCTTGTACTACTTCACCATCTTGATAAACATCAGCTTTTTCATATCCTTTGCTACTAGTTGACTTCCCTACCGTACTACAAAAAGAGAATGTTGCACCATTATTTACAGTAGTATTATTTAAAGATGAACATGTGATAGATATATTATTTTGTCGTTCTTTATCTTTAGAATATATTTTTGTTGTAAAATCGGCAATTTGTGTTTCAGTCTCTTGTTTTGATGTATTTGTTTCTTCATTATTCTCATTTCCAGAGTTCTCATTGCTAGAATTTATCTCATTTTCATTTTGTGAGTCAGATGTATTATCAGTATTTGATGATTCTTCAAAAGTCTCATTACTAGAAAGTTTGGCAGAATCATAATTAGAATCATCTGCTACTCTATTATTTTTAAAACGAAAAAAAGCTGCAATACCAAATATTCCTAATAGAATTAATATAATTAAAAATATATATGATTTTTTCAAAAGATTGACCTCCAATTGATTTTTATTTTTTTTAGTTTGTGTAAAAAGAAAAAAATTATGCAAAGAAATATTACATTTATGTTACATTTTACAGAAACTATTGAAAAATTTTGAAAAATAATGTAGTATAATAAAAAAACAAAGGAGGAAAATTCATTATGGAAAATAAAACAAAATTACCATTAATCTATATAATAGGACTACCAATAATCGTATTAGTCGCAAATGCATTGGCAAACATTAAATTTACAATATTAGGTTCATATCTATCTGTAAGTGCATTTTTATATCCACTATCATTTTTTATAACATGCCTAATAATAAAAAAGACAAATTATAAAAATGCATTACGAATCATGATATTTGCTTTAGCAGCAGAAGCATTAGCTGCTGTAGTAGAATGGATAATACTTAAAGAAATGGACAGTTATATTATGATATATGGATATTTATCACTAATAATTTGTCAATTAATACTAATATATGTATATGACTTTTTGGTAAAAAAGAAAAAAGATACATTTATATTTGTATTTTTATTGCTATTAATGGTAAATGCAATAGACAATGCATTTTTTGGAGCAATTATAGAAGGACAATATATTAGTTTTTCAAGTGCAATAAGACTAATCTATGCAATAGTTTTGGCTGGTATATTGACTAAAAAAATAGGAAAAGTAAATTTAGATAAAAAAGAAAAGAAAGCAGAGATTCAACAATAAATATAAAAAATTATTTAAAACATTAAAAATAGCAAGTACAAGCTCTTGCTATTTTTTTGTTTTTTTAGTAAAATAAAAGTCGAAAAGCCTGAAAAAGAGAGGAATTTTAAAATGAATGATATATTAACACTAGGAATAGAAACCAGTTGTGATGAAACATCTGTGTCAGTAGTAAAAAATGGAAGAGAAATTTTATCAAATATAATAGATACACAAATACCAATTCATGAGAAATATGGAGGAGTAGTACCAGAAATAGCATCTCGTAACCATATAGAAGCAATTTCAAGAGTAACAAAATTAGCATTAAAAGAAGCAAATGTAAATTTTAAAGATATAGATGCAATAACACCAACATATGGACCAGGTTTAGTTGGAGCACTGCTTGTAGGTGTTTCTTATGCAAAAGCACTTTCTTTTGCAATAAATAAACCATTAGTAGGAATAAATCATATAGAGGGACATATTGCAGCTAATTATTTAACATATAAAGAATTGGAACCACCATTTTTATGTCTATTAATATCAGGAGGAAATACTCAAATTATATATGTTAAAGATTACACAAAATTTGAAGAATTAGGAAAAACCAGAGATGATGCAATTCGGTGAAGCATTTGACAAAGTAGCAAGGGTAGTAGGTTTAGAATATCCAGGAGGCCCAAAGGTTGATAAACTAGCAAAACAAGGAAAACCTAATATCAAATTACCCAAAACACATTTCGAAAATTCTTTAGATTTTAGTTTTAGTGGAATAAAAACAGCAGTAATAAATATTAATCATAACACCAAAGACATAAACAAAGCAGATTTATGTGCTAGTTTTGAAAAAACAGTGACAGAAGTCTTAATAGAAAATGTTCAAAAAGCTATAAAACAAACAGGTATAGGAAAACTAGCAATAGCAGGAGGAGTCTCTGCAAACTCATATATAAGAGAAGAAATATTAAAATTGCAAATCAACAATCTAAAAATTTATATGCCAGACTTAAAATTATGTACAGATAATGCAGCTATGATAGCATCTGCAGG
>CALXCB010000058.1 GCA_944386695.1 uncultured Clostridia bacterium
ACAGCTTGTCTTGGGTATTTTTTTATGTTTTCCTCATAAATTTTAGAGAGGCGATAGATATGATATTAGAAGAATATATGGTTGAAAATACGAAAATTAAATTTTATGATGACGATATTATTAATGATATTAATACCCAAAAAGAATATATCGACAGCATCATAATTCATTTAATAAACCAATCCTCTTTATTGTAATTTGTACTATTTTTATAATATCTGCAAATAAAAGACAAATTACAAGAAAGGAGGAAAAGTTGCTAAGCCAAGGCACCTATGCAATCTATTTAAGAAAATCAAGAGAAGATATGGAAGCAGAAAAATATGGGGAAGGTGAAACTTTAGCAAGACATGAGAAAATTTTAACCACTTTAGCTGAAAAACGAAATCTGACAATTGGAAAGATTTATAGAGAAGTGGTAAGTGGGGAAACAATTAGTGAAAGGCAAGAAATGCAAAAACTTCTTAGAGATGTTGAAAATGAAAAATGGACGGGTGTTTTAGTTGTCGAAGTGGAGAGGTTAGCTCGTGGTGATACAGCCGACCAAGGCAGAGTTTCAAAAGCATTTCAATATTCTCATACAAAGATAATTACCCCTGTTAAAACATATGACCCAGATAATGAATTTGATGAAGAATATTTTGAATTTGGCTTGTTTATGTCTAGAAGAGAATATAAGACAATCAATAGACGTCTGCAAAGAGGTCGCAAGATTTCAGTTCAAGAAGGTAAATTTGTCGGAAACATGGCTCCTTTTGGTTATGATAGAGTAAAACTAAAAGAGGCAAAAGGTTATACTTTATCCATAAATCAAGAGGAAGCACCGATTGTTAAAGAAATCTTTAGGTTATATGCTTTTGAAAATACTACCATCAATTCCGTTGTAAAGCAATTAAATAGTTTAAATTTAAAACCTAGAATTGCAAAGGAATGGACGATTTCTTCTGTGAAAGATATTCTTTCTAATCCTACCTATATTGGAAAAATAACATGGAATAGAAGAATGCAAAAAAAGAAAACCAAAAATGGACGCCTTCTCATGAGTAGACCTCGTAATCCAGATTATTTGATTTATGATGGATTACATGAACCAATTATTGATAATAAAACTTGGGAATTGGTACAAGAAAAAAGAAAACAAAATTGTCCAAAAATAAAACAAAGCCATCAAGTTCAAAATCCATTAG
Source organism: uncultured Clostridia bacterium (assembly GCA_944386695.1). GTDB lineage: Bacteria > Bacillota > Clostridia > TANB77 > CAG-508 > CAG-269. The sequence goes on from CALXCB010000058.1 coordinate 1,188, forward strand.
TTGGTCTAGTATTTTGCGAAAAATGTGGTAAACCAATGCAAAGAAGACCTTATACCAAAGCAAATAAACCAGAGACTCTCATATGTTCCAATCCAAAGTGCCATAATGTAAGTTCGAAACTTTATCTGGTAGAAAATAAGATTATCGAAGCATTAAAAATATGGCTTGAAAATTATCAAGTAGATAATTCCAGCAAAGACAAGCAAAAATCTGATCATAATAAAATAATAGAAAAATCTATTATTAGAACGGAAAAAGAAAGGGAGAAAGAAAAGGCTAAACTTAATAAAATCTATGAATTTTTGGAAAATGGAATATATAACAATGACGAATTTATAAATCGTTCCAAAACCGTAAAAGACAATATTCAAAGTTTAGAAAGCAAGTTAGAAGAATATAAGTCTCTATTACAAAAAAACGCAGAAATACAAAATCAAAAAGAAATGATAGTACCAAAGATGGAAAATATTATGGATTTATATTATAGTTTAGAAACCGCTGAAGATAAAAATATTTTATTAAAAAGTATCATTAGCAAAGTTACTTATTTAAAAACACAGAAAGCTATAAAAAAAGATTCTGACCCGACTAATTTTGAATTACATATATATCCAAAGATACCTAAATTCAATAATTTGCATTAAAAATGTAGCAATTTTAAACAATATATGATATAAATTTACAAGGAAATAAAAAATAAAAGGAAGTAAAAAATGGAAAAAAAACGAAGTATAATAGGTCTAATGGGCTCTTTATTAATCAATAACATATTATATATGTTTATCAATACATTTATGGTAGCTTATTTTTATACACTAACAAATTATGATTATAAAATAATTTCTGTATTTTATATAATGTCTTTCATCTTTATTGCAATTACTTTTTTGTTTTTAGGAAGAATTATAAAAAATAAAATGCAAGTACCTATTTTTCGATGTGGTATATTTTTATATTGTGTATATGTTTTAACAATTTCACTATTAAAAGACAATATCATTAATTATTATATTTATCTGGGAATTTTTTATGGAATAGTACAAGGATTTCTATGGTCAGCAGGACATTTATTAGTAAATGAATACGCAAATGATGTTTCTAATAAATTTGTTACTACAAAATCTATGATATCAACACTACTAGAAATTATTTTTCCATTTATATTTGGAGCATCTATAGAATTAACATCTTTTTCAAAGGTAGCAGTAGTTGTAGTGATTTTATCGATGATACAATTTTCTTTTTCACTGCTAATAAAAGAAAAAGATTTAACAAAAGAAAAGAAATATAGCTTGAATGCTTTTATTACATATTTAAAAGAAACTAAAAATGAAAAAATAAAAGATTTTTATAAAATAATGTTTTACGAAGGAATTGTTAACTATCTTTTAGATACATTAGTAATAATCATGATTGTGTTTACTTTTAAGACTAACATAAGTTTAGGCATTTTAACAACCATATTTTCTTTTTGCTCGATAGTCTCTGTATATATATTTCAAAGAAAACTAAAAAATAATAATACGATTTTAACGATAAGTGCAATTATGTCTGTAATAGGAGTTATACTAATATTATTTAATATAAACAAAACAACAGTTATTCTATATAATTTGATAAATAGCGTATTTTTAATTTTATTAATTAATAATGCAGAAGAAAAACGATATAGTATTATTAATGCAGATAAAATGATTATGAAAGATTATTTAGCAGAACATCAAGTAATAGCTGAAATTTCACTTAATCTTTCTAGAATTATGGGTTATACAATACTTTTTGCCATTAGTTTTCTTAATAATATAATTTATTTTAAAATGTTATTAATTTTAGTTTCCATTGCTATTATATATTATGCAAGTCTAATGATGAAGTTAAATAAAAACTAATATTTTGCGGTCAATAGCCAAAGATGTATTTACAGTCTTTAGCTATTGACATTATCCTGGTACCCATTCTTCTGTACCAATATCATTCAAAATAGCCTTAGCATTCTCATCAGGCATACCAAAACGTTGTGACAAATAACGAAGAGAAGCGGCAAGTTCTCCGTCTGGTCCACCATATTGAGAAATAATAAATTTAGCCAAACGAGGATCTTTGCATTTTATATTTATTGGATATTGTAATACTTTATTATAAGTCCACATTAGTCAATTCCCCCTTCCCATGGCCATGGTTCTTCTATCCATCTCCATTTATTACATGGATACTTAATAGTAAGTGGTCCATACATTTTTTGATAATCATCTGTTAATTCTTTATATACTTTACAATATTTATTATGCAAGCATAATGCTTTTTCATCATCTGGGTGCGTATCTAAATATAAAGCTAATTCTGTTATAGCAAAACTATAGCATTTTATCTGCCTTAACATTTCTTGTCTTTGTCTATTATCTTTACAACAACAATTTGTTGTTTCTTCCATACAAGCTGTTACTTCACAGCAATTTCTGTTTGTATTGTCCATTACCTTAAATTACACCCCTCTCCAATTTTATTAGTTCTTTGTAAAAATTCAATTTGTCGCATAGAATCTCCAGGCATATATGTGCTAACTAATTCTGGAAATATAGTTCCTTTTTCTAGACCTACACAAGGTTTAAAAGTTTCATTTAAAGTTTGTATTGGTACATAACTTTGAGCAAACATTGGGTTTTCTGGAAATAAACTATCTTCTTCATCAAATCCACAATCGCAAGTTTGATTATAATTTTGCCCAGAACATACATTATTACATGCATTTTCTATAATATCTGAATTACTACATTCATTTTGTACATTAAAAGTCATATAATTATTATTCATACAACAACATCTTCTACATCTATTTCTCATATTTTTTCTTACCTCCTAAAATTTTTTTATAATATATAATATTTTAAAAATAGACAAAATGTTACATATAGAAAAAAGAACGGCACTTCAATTTAAAGTACCATTCTTTTTTTATTTACTCATCACTTAAAGATTCACAATATTTACAACGATATTTTCTTTTTTCTTTATCTGTTAATATAAAAATATGAGATAATTCTTGTTCAGTTGAAGTAATACATCTAGGGTTTTTACATTTTATAATATTTATTATTTGTTTAGGCAATTCAACATGATATTTTTCAACCCTTTTATCATCTTTTATAATATTTATAGTTATATTTGGATCAAGATAACCTAATATGTTTAAATCCAAATCTATATTCTTATCTATTTTAATTATATCTTTTCTTCCCATTTTCTTGCTTTTAGCATTTGTTATAAGTGCAACTGAACAGTCTAATTCTTCTAGTTTTAAAGCTTTATATATTTCTAATGCTTTTTTTGCCTGTATATGATCTATTACAATTCCATTTTTTATACTATCTATATTCATTTTTATCCATTCCTTACTTTTATAATTTTATATTTATTTAATTTCTAATAATTTCAATATAAGAGCCATTCTAATATATTTTCCATATCTTGCTTGTTTAAAATAACATGCTCTTGGATCATCATCAACTTCTGTAGAAATCTCATTTACTCTTGGTAAAGGATGCATTATGCATAAGTCTTTCTTTGCATTTTTGATTTTTTCTTTATTTAATATATAATAATCTTTTAATCTCAAATAATCCTCTTCATTGAAAAATCTTTCTTTTTGTACTCTCGTCATATACAAAATATCTAATTCTGATATGTGTTCTTCAATGTCTGTTGTTTCAACATACTCAATATTGTTTTTTTCTAAAATTTCTTCTTTTACATATTCTGGTATTTTTAACTCATCAGGTGAAATTAAAACAAATTTTATGTTCTTATATCTAGACATTGCAGTAATTAAAGAATGTACTGTTCTTCCAAATTTTAAGTCTCCACATAATCCTATAGTTAAATTGTCTAACCTTTGTTTTTCAATAGAAATTGTTAATAAATCTGTTAATGTTTGTGTTGGATGGTTATGTCCTCCATCTCCTGCATTTATTATTGGAACCGTTGATTTAAGAGATGCTACTAAAGGTGCTCCTTCTTTTGGATGTCTCATTGCGATAATATCACTATAGCAACCTACTACTCTTATTGTATCTGATACACTTTCACCCTTAGCAGTTGAACTTGAATTTGCTTCTGAAAAACCTAGTACATTACCTCCTAATTCCATCATTGCCGCTTCAAAACTTAACCTTGTTCTAGTACTTGGCTCAAAAAATAATGTAGCTAATTTTTTATATTTACATTTTTCGCAATATTTATTTGGATTAGCTATAATATCTTTTGCTGTTTTTATTAATTCTTGTATTTCTTCTAATGACAAATCTTTTATATCTATTAAATGTCTCATATTTTTACTACCTAATACCTTTCTGTATAAAATTTATACTTATATTGTAAATTACTCCTCTGCTGTTTCTTTCTCTTCTTTTATTTCTTCTCCTAGACTTTGTTCAAATACTTTTTCAAAATTTTCTCTTACTTTCTTTTCAATTTCGTCCATTAAATCCGGATTAGCTGTTAAATATTTCTTGACATTTTCTCTACCTTGACAAATCTTTTCTCCTTTATAGCTAAACCATGAACCACTTTTTGCTATAATATCTAGATTTACTGCCATATCAACTATATTTCCTACTTTTGATATTCCTTCATCATATACTAGATCAAATTCAGCTTCTCTAAATGGTGGTGCTACTTTGTTTTTTACAACTTTTACTCTTACTCTATGTCCTGTTACTTCTCCATTTTGCTTTATCTGTTCTATTCTTCTTATATCTAATCTTACAGAAGCATAGAATTTTAATGCTCTACCTCCTGTTGTTGTTTCTGGATTTCCAAACATTACTCCTATTTTTTCTCTTAACTGATTTATAAATATTAGAACTGTTTTTGATTTATTAATAGCTCCTGCAAGTTTTCTTAATGCTTGTGACATAAGTCTTGCCTGAAGTCCCATGTGTGAATCCCCCATGTCTCCATCTATTTCTGCTTTTGGAACTAATGCAGCAACAGAGTCCACTACTATTACATCTATTGCTCCACTCCTAACTAAACTTTCTGTTATTTCTAAAGCTTGTTCTCCTGTATCTGGTTGAGATACTATTAAATTATCTATATCTACTCCTAATTTTTTAGCATGTATTGGATCTAAAGCATGCTCTGCATCTATAAAAGCTGCCTCTCCTCCTAACTTTTGTGCTTCAGCTACAACAGATAATGCAAGTGTTGTTTTACCAGAAGATTCTGGACCATATATTTCTACAATTCTTCCTCTTGGAAGACCTCCTATTCCAAGTGCCATATCTAAACTTAAAGCTCCTGTTGGTATAGCCTCTATTTCCATTGCTTTATATTCACCAAGTCTCATTACTGATCCTTTTCCAAATTGTTTTTCAATTTGACTTAACGCTACATCTAAAGCCTTTTTTCTTTCAACATTTTCTGCCATTTTATTTTATATCCTCCTTATTTTATAAACTTTTGTTTGTCATCGTTATTATATATTAACAAACATTTTTTTGTCAATACTTTTTTATTTTTTAAATTTTAATTTGTTGTATACCATTCATTTATATTATAAAAAATATTGTACCAATTTGCTTTTACTTCTCCTACCAATTCAGTATTATTTAATGCAAGTATCTTATTTCTAGCTATACCGATATATGGTACTTGATCATTATATATTTCATATAATCTTTGATATTTTGCTTTCAATTCATTTTGATCT
>CALXCB010000059.1 GCA_944386695.1 uncultured Clostridia bacterium
TTGTTTCCTTAATTCAAGTTCTGTTTTATAAAATAAATCATTATTTTGGCTTTTAGCATATTCTATAGGAAAACTATTTGGATTATATGTTTGAATTATTACTCTTCCTGGTAAATTCTCACGTCCAGCACGCCCAGCCACTTGAGTAAGTATTTGAAATGTTCTTTCATTTGCTCTGTAATCATCTTGATTTAATGAACCATCTGCAGCTATTACTCCAACTAAAGTAACATTTGGAAAATGATGCCCTTTTACTACCATTTGTGTTCCTATTAAAATATCTATATTTTCTTCTTTAAATTTTGTTAATATTTCTTCATGTGAATTCTTTTTAGTTATAGTATCAATATCCATTCTTATTGTCGAAGCTGTAGGAAATAATTTTTTTATTTCTTGCTCTAATTTTTGGGTTCCTGTACCAAAATATCTTATTTTGGTACTTTGACATTCTGGACATATTTTTACAGGAGATTCAACATGTCCACAATAATGACATTTTAATAAATTTTGAGAAATATGATATGTAAGACTTATGTTACAATTAGGACATTTTAAAGTATATCCACAATTTCTACACATAATAAATGTTGAATATCCTCTTCGGTTTAAAAATAATATTGTTTGTTTTTTTTCTTTAAGATTTTTTTCTATTTCAGAATATAGTAAATTACTTATAGTTGATTTATTTCCAGTTGCCAATTCGTATTTTAAGTCTACTACTTCAACTTTAGGTAATTTAGAATTATTTGCTCTGTTTGTTAATTTTAAGAGAGTTATTTCATTTTTACTTGCTTTATAAAATGTGCTTAAACTAGGTGTCGCACTTCCTAATATTAATGGGGTATTTTTTTCAGACGCAATTTTAGCTGCTATTTCTTTTGCGTCATATTTTGGAGTTGCCTCTGATTTATATGAACTATCATGTTCCTCATCTATTATTATTAATCCTAAATTTGTGCAAGGGGCAAATATTGCAGATCTTGCACCTATTACTATTTTTGCTTCGCCTGTTTTTATTCTTTCCCATTCATCATGTTTTTCGCCTATAGACAATTTGCTATGTAAAACAGCTACTTTGCCCTTTCCAAATCGACCTATAAATCTATCTAACATTTGTGGCGTTAGTGAAATTTCAGGTACTAATACAATTGAATCTTTTTCCTCTTTAAGCGCTTTTTCTATTAATTGTAAATAGACTTCTGTTTTACCAGAACCTGTAATTCCATATAATAAAAATTCTTCAAATCTTTTTTCATCTAATGCTTGTTCTATTTTTGAGTAAGCTTGTTTTTGTTCAGCATTTAATTCTAATTTTTGATTATTTTTTACTTTTTTATTTATTAAAGGATTTCTCTGTATTTTCTTATTTACTATTTTTAGTATGTCTTTATTTACTAAAGAATTAACTGTAGCACGTGATATTCCTGCAAAACTTTCTATTTCTGGAATAGTCAAGCCTTCATTTTGTTTTAGAAACATAATTAACTTTTTTTGTTTTTCACCTCTTAAAGATTGTATATCAATTTCTTCATAAGGCTTATTTAAATAAACAAAATTCATAGTTTTATCTTCTATTTTATTGTTCTTTGACCTTGTTCCAGGTGTAATCATTAGTTTTATACATTCTGATACATTACAAAAATATTTTCTTGCCATCCATCTCGCTAAATTTATTTTTTCCTCTGGCAAATTTTCTTCCAAACCTGCTATTTCTTTTACTTCGTATTCTGATTTTTCTTTTATTTTTATTATATAACCTTCTTCTAAAGATTTAAAATTGCCAAATGGAACTAATACTCTACTTCCGATCTCTAATATATCTTCTAAATTTTTAGGAATTTTATAATCAAATTTTCTGTTTAATTTTTTAGCTTTACTATCTATTATTACTTCTGCTATCATATTTGTTCCCTTCTTTTTTATAAAATTTTATCGAAATTAATTATATTTTGCCTAAAAATTTATTTAAATTTAAGAAAAAATTATATCATACTAAATTTTGACAAACTTTGCAAAACAAGTATGATATAATATATTTTATATAAAATAAAGTTTTTTCAAAGCAGTAGCCGCTAATAATTAGCTTAAATCTTTAATTATTAGTGGCCAATTTATTTTGGTGCGTCATCGGGGAGTCGAACCCCGGACCATCAGATTAAGAGTCTGCTGCTCTACCAACTGAGCTAATGACACATTAAAGACATTAACTATTATAATACGTTAAAAGTTTTTTGTCAATTATTTTTTAGATTTTAAATTATAAGTAAGAAAGTTTTTCTTTCTCACTTATTTACTATATTCCTTTTCCCATTTATCTTGCCATTTTTTTTCAATATCTATTGAATAATTATTCATTTTTTTCCTCTCTTCTTTTTAAATATTCATATATTAGTCTAATAATTTGTTTGCATTTTATCACAATGTTGTTAATTTTGTAAAGATTTTATGACAAAAATAACAAAATATTCTAGATATGTAGCAAATTTAATATCTTAGGTACAAATATTATTAATCCAATTATCGCTGATCCGATTGCTAATATCAACACTCCTGCTGCTGATATATCTTTTGCAAGTTTAGCTTTTGCATTTTTATATGGCATTGCAATGTCAACAACTGTTTCAATAGCAGTATTAAATAGTTCTCCTCCGATTACTATTGTAAAACAAATAATACATATAATCCATTCAGGTTTAGAAATCTTTAGCAAAATTCCTGCGATTATAACCAAAATCATTATCATTATATGAAATTTCATATTTCTTTCTGTTTTAAATGAAGAATAAAAGCCTTCACCTGCATATTTAAAACTATTTGTTATTTTTTTTATTTTTACTTTCATCATTCTTTTTCTTCTTAATTTCATATTATCAATCTCTTTCTAATAAAAATTTATTTACTGCACTTGTATAAACAATTAAATATGGAATCGAAATAAAAAATCCGGCTAATACATCACTTGTATAATGCACTCCTAAATATATTCTACTAATTCCAATTAAAATTATTAATACACTCAAAAAGGTAATCAAACCTATTTTTAAATATTTATTTTTTATATATTTATATATAATATATATAACAAACCCATAGAAAGCCATACTTACCATCGAATGCCCTGATGGAAAACTATAACCAGTTTCGTCTATAATTCGATTTTCTACGGGTCTTGGTCTTTGTAAAATTTGTTTTAATATTAAATTCAAAATTGTTACAATACATAAATTCACCAAAATGGCCAAACCGATTTTCTTTTTCTTAATAAATACAAATAAAATTATTGTAATTATAATTAAGAAAATGGCGCCTCCAAATTCTGTAATAAATTTTGCAATAGGTGTAGCAAAATCTGATATTAGAAAGTCTGATACAACTTTATAACCAATAATATCTGCATGCATTATTTCTTTGTTAAATACATCTTCAGCTAAACTGAAAAAACCGACTAAACAAACAAATAATATAATCCATTTTAAATTTTTTCGTATAAATGCTTTTATTTTTTGGTTCATTTGTAATTTCATTCCTTTCAAGGTATAAGTAGATCTAATTTATATTTTTAGTTTTTTCCTTATACAAATATTATCCTATCTTTTCTATATCTATACGAGCATTATCGTATATTATATCTTCAATAGAAACTCCATTTAATTTCAAAACATCTCCTTGTTGTAATCTTAATATAACTGTACTTGTTAGTGTCATTCTATTACTTGTACTGTTTCTTATTACTGGAGATTGATTAAATGTATCATCTAAAGATTGATTATTTACTGAAAGAACTGCATTAAAATTAAAAGTGCCTGTTACTTCTTGAGCTCCAAATAATTGATATGATACTTGATATATTCCAGTTTCGTTTATAATTATTTCATCACTGCCTTCTGCATGACTTAATGCTGTTCCTTCAATTATATTATTTTGACTAAATTTTATAGTTGTCGTTCCAGTTGTTGTATTATCTCCGCGGCTTGGCTATTGCTACCAAAATATTTGGATTACTTTCTCCATTTTGATTATTTATAATAACAAATATAGATACTATTATAAGGATTATGTTTAATGCGATCATTATCACATTAACCCAATTTTTACATTCACAACACATAATAAAATCCCCCTCCTATTATATATTATGAATTATATTATACAAGTTTACTTAATGCACATCATTAAATCTATAATTTATATCTCCATTATCTATTTCTTGAATTTTTTCAAATACTCTTTTTGAATTTTCGTGATCCAAATATCTAAAAGTTTTTTCTATTCTATTTTTATACTCGTCTCTTATATTACAATTATTTTCTATATAGTACTTAATTTCTTCTATTATATCTTCTTCTCTTTCTACTACTTTTCCAAAACCTTGTTTTTCATAATCAAAATATCCTAACTGATAATGTTTTTTAAAGAAATACTCTTTATCAAATTGATAATATATAATAGGTTTTTTTAAAAAAGCAACATCAAAGTGTATACTTGAATAATCTGTAATAAAAATACTACATTCATTAAATAATTCAAAATATTTTATTTTGCTTGTTTCTAGTATTTTTATATTTTCATTTTCTAATTCTTCGAATAATTTTTTATATTTAGCAAACATTGGATGTAATAAAAATTTAATTGTATAATTGTTTTCTTTTATTATTTTATTTAGTTTATCATTTGATAATAAACTTTTAAACATTTTAAAATATGGCATATTTTGAAATTCGATATCTGTATTTAAAACTCTCCATGTAGGAGAAATTAATATTATTTTTTCTTTTATATTATTTTCTAATTTATCAAACCTAGGTAGCCCTGTACATATGACCATATTTGGTTCATATAAAAAATCTTTTTGTTTTATATAATTATATTCATCATTTGTTGAAGTAACAAATAAATCTGCTGTGGTTAATTCTCTGTTTAGATATTGTCTTACATCATTCATTACTACCCCATGTTGTAAAAATACAAATTTTTTATTTATAATGTCCTTATATATAGTCATTTCATCAATATTAAATGGATTAAAACAATTATCTATATAACTCGAATGTGAAGAAATAACCATTCGACTATTTAAAAATTTTATTTTATGTTTTAAAGTACCAAATTTTAATACTTTTCCTATACCTTTTACTCTATTTATACTTAATGAGTTTTTATCTAATACAAAATAACATTTTTTGGCAAATTTAGGATAATTGGTATTTATATATTTGAATAATTGCTCTGCATTATCATCACCATATAATATTCTATCATTAAATAAATACCATTTTCTTTTTTTGGTTTTTAAAAATCTATAAGGAAAAATTTTATGATATTTTTTTATACCATATATCTGTTTATTTAATTCATATTTTATTTTATTGCAAAAGCTTCTTTTACTTATTTTTATATTATCAAAAGATATTTGTATCTTGTATTTATGTAAAAATATACAATATGGATTATTGGTTTCTGTGATTAAATTATTTTTATTGTCTCTTATTTCTAGTTCTTTTTCTGTATTATTTATTTTTATAAAAATGTTTAATTTACCATATTGCTTTATTGGTAATTTAAATAATGTTTTTTCAATATAACATGTTTCATCATTATAAGAATAAGTTATTTTGCTTTCAGGTTTTGTTATTTGTCCAAAATATTCTTTCATATTTTGATCTTTAAAATATATTTGATTATTATCATTATTTTTATTTTTATATAAAAATTCAAATTCTAAATTTTTATCATTTACCTTAATATTAACCAGATTTATATATTCCATAACTTTCTCCTATTTTTTCAGTCTATTCCAGATCTCATTAGTTTTAATATACTCTTTAAAATCTTTTTCTACATTATTTGCATATTTTTTAAATTCGTATAAAAGTTGAATAAAATCATATTGTTTAAACAATTCATTTACTTTTGGTATAGAAGTAGTTAACTTATTTTCTATTATTTCGACATTTTTATTATAATTTGACTTATCACTTATATACATTAATAATGGCTTATTATGGTATAGGCGATATGTAACCACAATGATATCCTATTGTTATATCTGCATTCTGAATATTTTTTAAATGAACTTTTATGTTATCTTGCATTTTCCAAATTATTTTATTATTATCTTTTATATTAGCCACTGGATATTCGTCATCATCCCAAAATAACAAATAGTCCATATTATTCCTATATGCAAAATGCATGAGCGTATTTCTTCCTTTAGCATGTCCATTTCCCAAAAATAAATTTATCTCTTCATATGTTATGTCTGTTTTTGCTATTATTCGCTTCTTTTCTTCTTCGATATTTTCAGGTGTAATAAATGTTATATTGATATCTTTATATACTTCAGGAATTATTTTATAAAAATCCAATCTTTCTACTCCTCTATATGTTAAATCATATAGCACAAAAAGTGTTATATTTACTGGAGTTTCTAATTCCTTTATTTGTCTTATCATATCTTTAAAATAATTATTAATAATTTTACATACATTTGCCCTTCCTGTTACAAATCCGATTCCTAATTCAATTGCTTTTTCCATATTCTTCCCTTTTCTTTTTGCTTAATTTCTGCAAAAATAACTAAAAATATTATTGTTATCCTTTTATTCAATTGTTATTTTACTATATAAACAGAAATCTGGCAAGTGTCATTCATCTATTGAGCCATTTGGACCGGTTCTTTTTGGCGCCTTTGCCACAAAAAGAACCGGTCTTGGTTACTAATCTATTTTTTCTACATATATTTCATCATTTACTGCTACTACTGTATAACTATTTATATTTTCTAATTCTTTTATTTCTT
>CALXCB010000060.1 GCA_944386695.1 uncultured Clostridia bacterium
TTGCTTTTAAATTGTTATATGTGGTAAAAGATCCGTTCTCAGAATCTAAAATAACTGCATAAAAAGAAATATTTTTTGATTTTAAATCTCTACTTGTTTCATTCCATACAATTACATCATCGCTTGAAATATCATTTTTAGAAAAATAAATTATTTCTTCTAATCTTTTTATTAATGTAGGATTCCTAAAAATATTATCCTCAGGTAATTCCGAATAATTATTGACAAAGTAATTATATAGATAGCTCTCGTCAGAAAAGGCTTGTAGCATATCTAAATTTTTGCTTTTTATAAACAATCTTATATTTTTCAAATAAATAGCCTCCTAAAAGAAAGTTCAAAATGATTTTTATTTTATGTACTCAATTAATAAATTAATTCCGTCTTTAAAACCTTGCTTATAATATTTATCTAGTGTTGCACCATCCTTTTTTAACCTATCATCTAAAGTCAAATCTAGTAAATTACTAATTTTTTTACTTAATTTTTTATCATAAATTTTGTCGATAAGTTTTCTAAGCCTTTCTTCGTTACCATTTCTGTCGATTTCGTAACAGACCTTTTTTTCATATTCACTTCTTTTAGCAAGTTCGGATTGCTCTCTGTCCAAATAAAATGATTCTAATAGTGTTTCTTTAATCATAAATTTTACCTCCTTCTACAAATTATACAAGGATACATATTGCAATCCAAAACCTTTTTTAGATTTTTAGAATTCCATATCATCTGTTTCTTCAATTTCTTCTATAACGATAGTTCTATCTTCCAAATCTTTTTTTATATCTTCAATTTGATTTTCTTCAACAGACTTAAAGCCTGAATTTTCATAGTCATCTCCAACTATAAAACAGTTCCCTGCAATATAGTCATAATCAAATTGTAAATTTGGCTTTAAATTTGCTATTTTACCTTCTTCATTACATATGAGAAGTAAATCGTCTTTATATGGTACAACTTCAATTAGTCCACCTACTAATTTTTGTTTTGCTTCTAAAGTATCATCAATTTCCATTACTACAGGATCTTTTCCTACTTCTTTAAATACAATTTTTAATTTTTTTATATCTTCTAAATTATATTTTTCTTTTAATTCGTCTAAGGTATATCTTCTTAAATCAACATCGCAATCTCCAAAGTCAATATAACCTTCATCAAGAATTGTTATATCTCCATTTTCCCAACTTCTACCATATCCTTCAAAATCAAAAAAATCCTCTATTTGCATTTTTTGTAATGTAGCTAATAAACCTGTTATTTCAGCCATTTCATACCCCATTTTTTCTTCAGAGGATATAAATAAATTATCATTAGAAAATCTATAATAAGCAATATTATCTTCTTGTTCCATTAAATTTGCCAATTCCTCTATTGTCATTTCCCCCTGACTATCAACATAAGCATTTATTGCATCCATATCATTAACATTTTCGGCTATTGTTGCTAATAGATTCAAATTATCAAGATTTTCATATTCTGATATTTGTATTGGTAAATCAGTTTCATAGTCATTTATCATATATTCTTCATAACATACACCATTCTCAGCAAGTGACCTTTCAACTTCTTCTTGTGTCAACTGGAGTCCAACTTTTTCTCGTAAAAAAGTATCTAACTCTTTTTTAGAAACAGGCAATTCAAGCCATTCTCCAACAAGCTCGCCTTCGTTGTATTTTCCTAAGTTTCCAATCCAAACATTTAGCATATAATCTCCTTTCCATAAAAAAAGAGCTAGTGTAATGACTAACTCAATTTCTATATTTTTTGTAAAATTTCTTTCATTAGAACTTCATCAACTAAACCATCAATCATTTGTTGATATTTAGCAAGTATAGATATTTCGTGTGTGTTAGGTACTTGATGTTCTTTCTTTATTTTCTCTTCCACTTCTTTTTTTAACTCTAATATATATTTTTCTCTTTGTAATATCTTAATATCTAATTCTCCTTTTAGTTCTAACTCTTTTTTTCTATATGGATAATTTTTTTCCATATTCTCTAAAATCATCGTTCCATACTTTCCAAAAATCATTCTAACTACCCTCTTTCTATAATAATTTTACAATACACCATAAGTAAATACAAAACCTAAAACAAAAAAGAGGTGCAAAGAGTATTTTTAACTCTCTGCATCTCTTATAATTATTTTATTATATATATTATACTACTTATTTTTTTAGTTTCAACATAGTCTTTTTTTTGTACTGTTTTTTGTGTGTACTATTTTTACTAGCATTTTTGTTTAACTTTTATTTTAACCATTTTATTTTTTCTTTATGTTCTAATATTTGATTAAAATCCCAAATTAAATTTTTAAATTTTAACCTAAATAAATCTTTAAATAAATTCATTCTATATCTATTCATCCAATATTTTTCAGACTTTATATCTTCTAGCCTATCTAATTTATTAAAAATTATATCCACATCTACATCTCTTTTTGTTTCAATTCTATATATTATACTTCCATCTTCTCTTTCAAATAAAACTAAATGCTTTAAAACATATTTTGAG
This sequence comes from uncultured Clostridia bacterium, assembly GCA_944386695.1. GTDB lineage: Bacteria > Bacillota > Clostridia > TANB77 > CAG-508 > CAG-269. Next base: position 2,511 of record CALXCB010000060.1, read on the forward strand.
GCAGGTGTACTATCCCATCCTTTACCTATTGCATTTCCTATAATTACACAATATTTATCTTTCTTATAGTCTATTTCATAAAAATAAAATCCTGTTTGATACCCTAATTTATATCCTCTAATATATAGTTGCTCTTTTCTCATATTATAATCAAATTTTTTTCTTATATCTATTTCTTTATATTCACCGTTAGGATAATGTAATATAGGATTATAAGTTTTATAAAATGAAATACAAAATTTTTCTAAGTTAATTACTGCGTGTCCACTAATTGCTTTTACATTTTCTTTTTCATTTGTTTTATTGTTTACTTCATTAACTAAATTATCATACCAATTTTTTAAAATAAATTTACCATCTATTATCTTACAAGATATATCTGCGCATTCATCTGTAATATTTTCCCCATTTTTCCAAATATATGCACCGTAATCACTATATGCCATATTGTTTCTCCTCTATTTTCTTTAATTTTTCCTACATTACTTATCTTCATTCTTATAATATAACATATCCATTGATTCAAGAAAAATAAGTGCTTCTTTAAATCCTAGTTTAAAAGATTCCTTTATTTCTATGTCATTTAGTTCTCTTTGTAACTTTAATATCTCGTTAATAGCATTCTGATCTTCATAGCTTAAATCTACATTCTCTTTATCTTCTAAAAATGCCATTACATTTGGATTTTTTTCTTTTAATTTAGATATTGGGCTATTTTTTCCTTATACTCTTCCTCTTTCATGACTTTTAATACAAGATGTTGGTCAAAATATTCAAAAAAGTCATCACTATATGTATCAAAAAATCCTTCTACAATTTTTTCCATTATACTTCCTCCTTTTCAATTTTACTCATTATATAAAATTGAAAAAGACTATCCAAAACCCTTTTATAATAAAATATGGCTAGTATTACATTTTTGTACTAGCCAATATTTACTATATTTATTCTATTATAAACTTTCGCCAATATTATTTAATGAAAATCCATCATTTTTTTTGCATATAATACGCAATTTATAAGGCTTTTTTATTTTATGAGTATTCAATTTGTAAGACATAATTATTATATCTAACAATTCTTGTTGTGTAAGCGATTGTCCATTTATACGAGTAAGTCCTGATCCTAAAATTGGAATACATACATCTTTTTGACCATAATATTTATCAATTTCTTCCCATAATATTGATAAACAATCAAGAAATTCTTGATAAGAAAAAAACATTCCTATTCCATCTTCATCTAATTTTGCAAAAGCCATTAATAAGTCGTCACCATTTGGTACTAACTTACCTGAATCATACCTGACTTTATTTTGAAATTTTGAATTTGTTTTAGCAGGTTTCAACTTAGCATTAGCAATTAATCTATCCATATCAATATTAGGATTTTTTAAAAGATATTGTCCACAAATCGAAGTTGGTTTTATTTCAGATGGAGATTCACCAACAGTAGTCGTAAAACATTCATCAAAATTAATTACCTTTTTACATTTTTTTATTTTCTGTATATCTCCATATTTAATTTGAATAGTATAGTTATGTCCTTTTATAGTAATTTTTTTACGAACACACATATAAATTGTAGATAAAATCATAGATATTACAATTACTCCTAAAAGAAATAATATACGATTTACTATTATGTTCATTTCATTCGATATATTTGAAAAAATATTATATTTTGCAAATAAACTTTCAGGAATGAACATAAATGAAATTGACACTAATGTAGAAGCAATTCCTCCACTCACTTTAAAAAAATTATGCATAGCCTAATGCCTCTTTTATTTTACTATAATTTCCTACTTTTCTTCCATAAGCGTCAATTGTCCAAAAAGGTATTGCATATGATTCATATCCTTTCATATATGAAGGTAACCAATTTAATTCACTTCTTGTCGAATTGTAAACAATAATGATTGTCTTATTTCTTTTTTTGGCTTGTTCAAATTCATGTCTTAAATATGAATAAGAATTTATCTCGTTCACATCAGAATCATCCCTATAATATGGTACAAAAGTCTTTTTACAATACTTGTATCCATTAGTATTCTGTTTATATGGTGTACATGTATAAACATATTGATTATTATTTGCTCTTGAACAACCACTCCCTGCTGTCCTAGTTGCTGTTTTATCTCCAACAACAAAAATTACAGCAGATGAAGCATTTATTTGATTATTAAACTCCTTTTTTAAATCACAAGGACGACAATCAGGATCTTTTGAGACACTGCCTGAAACAACTTTAGACATATCTATAAAATTTACAATATGTAAATTATCACTTCCCCAACTGTTAAGTGTATCTACAACATTGCGATCTCCTTGATCTTCAGAATAATCTGCACTTATATAAACTTGCTTACTCATTTCTTTATCTCCTTTACTATTTAAAATTCACTTTTACATTATAGCACATATATTGCTATTTGTCAGCGCTTTTTATTTAATATTTTTACAGTTGTTTTTTATGTTTCATTTTTTCTTTTATATAAAATTTTTCAAGCTAAATTCGGACTCAAAAGTTTTAATAAATATTCAATTTTTATTGTTAATTTAAACCATATTTTTTTAATTCTTCTTCCATCTTTGTAGCTAACCTACCTAAGATTTTATTCTTAAAATTTTTATTAGGTTTTATATCTTTACTCAAAAAATGAGCATACCCTGGATGAACAATTTTTAGTATAGGAATACTATCAATATACATTAATCCTTTTTCATCTTCCTTAGCACCTAGGTATTTTTTATGCAAATTCATATTATATGTAGTAAGACCCATCCAAACTATAATATCAGGATTAATTATATCTATTTCACTTTTTATAAAATTTTTATATTGTTTGCAATATGCTTCTATATGATTTTTATCATTATTGTTATCTAATATTGTATTATTTCCTCCTCTCTTATTGATATTTATGAATGCAAAATTACGTGCGACTTTCCATTCAGGAACTTTATAATCCTTAATAATTACTTTATATAAGGCACATGTTCTCTCTCTAAGTTTTCCCACCCAATTATCTTTTTTATCTTTACTGTTATAATAATCATTGAATGCTAAAATTCTACTTCCTGCATCTTCGTTGTCACTATTAGGCTCATTAGAAATAAACAATACTTTTATTGGATTTTCTTTTGGATTTTCGAAAATATCTTCATTAATAATTCCATCTTCACAAAATGTTGCTTTAGTAACATTTTGTGTATCTCCTTTAGTTGATTTAAAAACCTCATTATCTTCTATACTTTGAGCTCTTCTCCATTTGTCAAATAATTCTTTTAATTGTTCTGTTTTACTTTTCATCATATTATTATCCTTTCTTATAACTTCCACTTTTTTCATATATCATATCACATTTTTAGTTATTTAACTATTAATTAAACTTTTTGTATCAAATTATTAAAACTAGCCAATATTCCAATTTCAAAATAAATATCATTTATATATGTTCTAACTGTTGTTTTCGAAACAAATAATTCATCTGCAATAATATCTTCAGGAATATTACCAAAAAATTTGTACTCAATAACTTTTAGTTTTGTTTTATCACATTTTCTAAATTCTTGAAGAACATTATCAATTAACTCTTTCCATTGCTTATATTCTTTTATTTTATTATCTATACTAATATTTTTTATTACTTGTGTTTCTACTCCTCTATTTATTTTATTTTTACTTTTAATCGAAGAATTAATATCTCTTCCTTCTGTTGTATCTTTTTCAAGTTCCAGTTCATTTATTAATCTATCATATATTGGATA
>CALXCB010000061.1 GCA_944386695.1 uncultured Clostridia bacterium
AAAGAAGATGGGAAATAGAAGAAAGTTTTAGAATTATGAAAACCGATTTTAAATCTCGTCCAGTTTATCATTCTAAAGATGAAATGATAAAAGCTCACTTTATCACTTGCTTTCTAGCACTAATAATTTACAGATATGTTGAAAAAAATTAGATGAGAAATATACAGCTCCTGAAATTATTGAAACATTAAGAAATATGAATATGAAATTAGAAAATGAGACATCATATATTCCAAACTATGTTAGAACTGATTTAACTGATGCTTTACATGATAAATTCGGCTTCAGGACTGACTTTGAGGTTATTAGTGAAAAAAATATAAAAAAAATTTTAAAGCAAACTAAAAAATAAAAAACTTACGCATTTTCGAATTAATCTATCAGCTCTCCAATATGTTGCTATTCAACGTGTTGGAGAGTTTTACCCTTTCAAAAGTGTTTAAGTTGAGATAATAGCATATACTTTAAATAATTTCAAGAGCTTTTTCAAAAAAAAGTAAAATTTTTAACAAATACGGTACCTATCCACTAGGGGCAAATTTTAATCAATACAAAGTTACAGTTATAAAAAAGAAATTCTTAGATACTAAAGAAAGAAGAATTAAAGCAAAAAGCTGTAAATCTTCTTTCCCTAATAATTTAAGTTATTTAATTTTAATATTTTTCAATCTTAAAGCATTTAAAATTACAGTAATACTACTAAACATCATAGCAATGCTAGCAATCATAGGATTTATAGAAACACCAAAATTTACAAACAAGCCCATTGCTATAGGAATCATCAAACAATTATAGAAAAATGCCCAAAATAAATTTTGTTTTATATTTCTAACCGTTTTTTTACTAATATTTATTAAATTTATAATACTTATCAAATTATTTTTTGTTAATATTACATCAGATGAATCCATAGCAATATCTGTTCCACTATTTACGCTAACACCAATATTAGCAGTGGCTAAAGCAGGGCTATCATTTATACCATCTCCACACATCATTACATATTTATTTTGTTGTTTCAAATCCTTTATAACTTGTGTTTTCTCAGTAGGTAATACATTTGCAAAAACATTAGTAATTCCTATTTCATTTGCAATTTTTTCTGCAGTCTCTTTGTTATCTCCAGTAAGCATAATAGTTTCAATTTTATTTTTGTTTAACTCAGCTATTACTTCAGGTGCATTTTCTCTTATAATATCATTTACTCCGATTAATGCAAGAATTTTATTTGGATTTGCCACATATACAATACTATTTCCTTTTTTACTAAGCTCTTCTTCATCTTTTTTATATACATTTTCAACATTATACTCTTTTAAAATTTTTGCATTTCCAAGTATTAATTTTTGACCATCAACTTTACCTATAATTCCTAAACCAGTTACATTACCGAACTCCTTGACTTCTAATTTTTCAAGTTTATGTTCTTCTAAATAGTTCTCAAATGCTTTACCTATAGGATGAGTTGATTTACTTTCAATACTTCCTACCAACTGTAATAACTGATTTTTTTCTATATCACTATAATTTATAACTTCTGCAATTTTTAATTTTCCGTAAGTTAAAGTTCCTGTTTTATCAAAAACAATAGTATTTACTTTTTGTGCATTTTCAAGGATCTCGCTTTTTTTAACTAAAATTCCATTACTTGCACACAATCCTTCTGAAACAACGATTGCAAGAGGAGTTGCTAAACCTAAACTGCAAGGACAAGCAACTACCAAAATAGTAACAAATCGTATTAAACTCTCAGAAAATTCATATCCCAATATTAAATAAACAATAAATGTTAATATTGCAATGATAATAACAGTAGGCACAAAATATCCTGAAACAGTATCTGCGATCTTAGCTATTGGAGCTTTAGTATTACTTGCTTCAACAACAGCTCTTACAATTTCTGATATAGTAGATTCTCTTCCGATTTTTTCAGCTTTATATTCTACATATCCATCATAATTTATACTTCCAGCAATAACTTTATCACCTTTTACTTTATTTGAAGGTTTACTTTCTCCTGTTATAAATGATTCGTCAAAATGTGCAGATCCATCTATTATTTCTCCATCAACTGCAACTTTTTCTCCAGGTTTGCAGATAACAATATCTCCTTTATGGATTTCATCTAAAGTTACTCTTTTTTCTTTTCCATTTACTTTAAGCGTAGCTTGATTGGGAGTTATTTTTACTAATTTTTGAATAGCTTCCTTAGTTTTATCTTTACTTATTCCATCTAAATATCTGCCCAATTTTATAAAGTATATAACAATAGCAGCAGATTCAAAATATAAATTATGCACATTTTCTGAATGACCTCGTATAATCATAATCATACTATAGACACTGTATAAAAAACTGCTTAAAACACCAATTCCTACTAAAGTATCCATATTAGGTGTCATATGGATCAAATTTTTGTATCCGTTTTTTAGAATATCAAAACCATAAATCATAAAAATGATAGCAAACAAAAATAAGCATATACTATAATTTATTGGATTAGTAGTTACGTCTAAAAAATTAAAAATAGGTAAATTAACCATATGTCCCATAGAAATATACATTAATACAATAGCTAAAATTGTAAAAATAATAAATTTTACTTTTTCATTTTTATTTTTAGTTTCAAAATTTATTTCTTTAAATTCTCCTAAGCTTTTAAATCCAGCTTGTTTTACAAATTCATCTAATTTACTCTTTTCAAGTATATTTTCATCATAAAGAATAGTAGCATTTGCCATAACTAGATTAACATTTGCTTCTATTATTCCATTTTGTTTGTTTAAATACTTTTCAAGACCATTTGAGCAGGCAGAACAAGTCATCCCATCTATTGATAAAGTTATCTTTTTCATAATTAACCTTCCTTTACAACCTCAAAACCAATATCATCAATTTTTTCCTCAATAACTGATTTTTCAAGATCCACATTTGACAATATTGTAACAATTCCTGTATTATGATTTGCATCTACACTCTCAACGCCATCTATCATAGACAAAGCATTTTTTACTCTATTTTCACATCCTTCGCAGACCATACCATTTACTTTAAATTCTGTTTTTTTCATTTAACATCAATCCTTTCACTTATTATTTTTTACTTTTAATACTCTTAAAGCATTTAGGATAGCAATTATAGAAACACCAACATCTGCAAATACAGCTTCCCACATAGTTGATAAACCAAATGCACTCAAAATTAAAACAAGTATTTTTATAAAAATAGCAAAAACTATATTTTCTTTCACGATTTTCATAGTTTTCTTTGATAGATTAATAGCATTTACTATTTTTGATGGTTCATCTGTCATAAGTACAACATCTGCGGCTTCTATTGCTGCATCTGACCCTAAAGCTCCCATTGCTATACCAATATCGGCTAAAGCTAAAACAGGAGCATCATTTATTCCATCTCCTACAAAGACCAATTTACCTTTTGAACTTTTTTCTCTTAGTAAACTTTCTACTTTTTCCACTTTACCAGCTGGTAATAATTCAGTATAAACTTTATCTAATCCTACTTCTTTTGCAACATTTTCACCAACATCTTTTCTATCACCTGTTAACATTACAGTTTGTTTTATGTGATTTTTCTTTAAGTTTTGAATAGCTTTTTTTGAATCTGGTTTTATTTTATCTGATATTAATATATACCCTACATATTTTCCATTTATAGCTACATATAAAACAGTTCCTATATCATTGCATTTTGTAAAGTTAATTTGTTTTTCGTTCATTAACTTTTCATTTCCTACTAAAACATCTTGATTTCCTATTTTAGCAACAATTCCAAACCCTGAAATTTCTTGAGTCTTTATAATTTGCTTTTCATCAATTTCTTTTCCATATGCTTTTTTTACAGATAAGGAGATAGGGTGGTTGGAATAATTCTCACTATAAGCTACAATTTTTAATAATTCTTCTTCACTGATATCTATAGGATTAACTTTTTGTACCTCAAAAACTCCTTCTGTTAATGTACCTGTTTTATCAAATACAATTATTTCGGTATTAGCTAATTGCTCTAAATAATTACTACCTTTTATTAAAATTCCCATTTTAGAGGCTCCACCTATACCACCAAAGAAGCTTAAAGGTATTGAAATAACTAAAGCACAAGGGCAAGATACTACAAGAAATGATAATGCTCTATATAGCCAATCTGAAAATGAAGCATCTTTCAAGATAAGAGGAGGGATAAAAGCAAGAAGTACTGCAATAACAACAACTATAGGAGTATAGTACTTAGCAAATTTTGTAATAAAGTTTTCCGATCTTGATTTTTTGTTACTAGCATTTTCAACCAAATCTAATATTTTGCTTACTGTAGATTCGCCATATTCTTTTGATACTTGAATTTTAATGGCACCAGTTAAATTAATACAACCACTTAGTACCTCTTCTCCATTTACGGCTTCTCGTGGTAAAGATTCACCTGTTAATGCTTTAGTATCAAGAGTTGATTTTCCTTCTATTATATATCCATCTAAAGGAACTTTTTCTCCAGGTTTAATTACAATTGTTTCACCAATTTTTACTTCATCAGGATCCACTTTTTGAATTTTACCATCTCTTTCAACATTTGCAAAATCAGGTCTAATATCCATTAAACTTGAAATTGATTTTCTTGATTTATCAACAGCATAGCTTTGAAATAATTCACCTATTTGATAAAATAACATAACTGCAACTGACTCAGGAAATTCACCAATTGCAAAAGCTCCAATTGTTGCAACTGTCATCAAGAAATTTTCATCAAAAACTTTTCCTCTAGTAATATTTCTTATCGCTTTTCGTATAATTTCCAGTCCAACAATAATATAAGATACAAGATATATTATATCATTTATTAATTCATTATTAAAGTTTATAAATGCAATACAGTATAATATTAAAGCTATTATAATTTTAATCCCTTTTTTCTTCATAATAATAGTAGCCTCCTAAACTTCTTCTATTGTTACATCTGGTTCTTCTCTTTTTATAACTTTTTTTACATTTTTCATTATTTCTTCTTTTTTTGTTTCATCATATTCAAGTTGCATTTTTTCAGTAATGAAATTGATACTTGCATTTTCTATACCTTTTATCTTTTGTAAAGCTCTTTCTAATTCAGCAGCACAATTTGCACAATCTAAACCTTTAATTTTATATTTACTTATCATTTTTTACCTCCAAATTTTATTTTTTATGTTCTATATGTTCCATACCTATTTCAAATACTTTTTGTACATGATCATCATCTAACATATAGAAAACTTCTTTACCTGATCTTCTGCATTTAACAATTCCACTTCTTCTTAAAGTTCCTAATTGATGTGAAATTGACGATTTGCTCATTCCCAAAACATTGGCAATATCACATACACACATTTCGTTTTGATCAAGTGCAAATAAAATTTTCGCTCTAGTAGTGTCTCCAATAATTTTGAAAAATTCTGCAAGTTTATTAAAAGTATCTGCATCTGGCATATTTTTTATTGTATTATCAACAACATCTTGATGTATTACATTACAATCACATATAAATTCATTTCTAGACATTTATTACCTCCAATTCCAAATTATTTTAGAATGAAAATTGAAAAATTATTCAACTCTAATTGCATTATATGTGAATGTTTATTCAATTGTCAATAGTTTTTTATAAAAAAAATAAATTTTACTTGAAAAAATATAAAAAACACTGTATAATGGTTTACGTATTAGGATAAATCAAAAATTTAAATTTATGAATATGCGCCTGTAGTTTAGCTGGATAGAATGGCAGGCTACGAACCGTCAGTCAATAATAGCGAAAGCTATTGATATATGGGCAGTT
>CALXCB010000062.1 GCA_944386695.1 uncultured Clostridia bacterium
TCTTGTGTTTCTACCTCTGCATATGAACTTAAGTCTTCGATTTTACTCCAATCGACTTCTCCTTCATATATTACAAATCCTCCATTTACTGTTGTCTCTCCTGGTACTTGTGATGCTGTAAATCCATCTGGCACTGGTACTTGCAGTGGCTTTCCGTCTTCTCCTAGCTCTGTACTATCTACCATTGTATAGCCCTTATTTTCTTCTTCCGCCATTGCCTTCTGGCTATTTGAGTTTATCGCTGTTACTATCATCTTTACTGCTATTATGACTAGAATTATAAATACAATTATTCCTGCTACTATCATCGTTGCACTTAAATTTAATTTTAATATTTTTGATTTTTTATTTTCTTCTTTGTCTATAAACTTAGGCTCTCTCTCTCTCTCTCTCTCTCTCTCTTAGAGTCCCAACGGTTTTATGATTTCCTTTTTGATTATTCTTTTGCATTGCCCCCTCCTACATCTCTTATTTTTACATTCTTATTATACATTGTCTGTTTTTATTTGGCAATAGGTTTGTCGAATTTGTAACAAAATTGTAATATTTCTGTAAAGTTTTTGTTAAATAAAATTTCCTTTTATATAATTTGCAACTCCATTATTCATATTACTATCTGTTATAAAATCTGCTATATCTTTCACACTTTCCTCAGCATTGCCCATAGCAATACCAGTTCCAGCATTTTTTATCAAATCTATATCATTATAATCATCACCAAATGCTATTATATCTTCTAGCTTTATTCCTATTTTTTTGCTTAATCCTTTTACACAATTCCACTTAGATGCTTGACTATCCATTATCTGACAAAGTTTACCATTATCTGTAATTATACCTTTACATGAATTTGGTAAATTCTCAACCACTTTTTGTGTTATTTTATTTTTGCTACATACAATTACTTTATAGGCATTATTAAACTCCAAATTTTCCAAATCAACTATTTGACTAGGGGCTTTTCCAAAAAAGTCTGAAGTATCAAAATTTGAATATAATTTATCATTTATTTCAAAACATATTTGATTATATCCCAAATTCTTAGACTCTTGTAATACTTTTAAGGTATCCTGCTTAGTAATCTCTTTACGATATACAATTTCCTTTCCATTAATTATACATGCACCATTATAACAAATAATTGGATTATCTCTTAATTCTTCAGGTACATATTTATAAGCATCTCTTGGTGGTCTTGCTGTTGCAAATAATATTTCATTGCCAGCACTTTTAAATTTTAATAAAATATCTATTGTCTCTTTTGATACTGTTTTGTCATCTCTTAAGAGTGTTCCATCTAAATCTAAAACTATCATTTTATTCATTTTTAACCTGTCTCCTTTACATAGTAAATTTATTACTTTTTAAAAATTCTCATATTTTAACTTTTAGAATTTCTAATTTGATTTATTGCTTTAGAAATATTTTTTATTGTATCTGATGCTATCATACTTATATCATTATTTTCTTTTTCAGCTAATTCTCCTGCAAGACCGGTTAAATATGCTCCTGCTGCTATTGTTTTTACATTAGGCTCATTATATCCTAATATTCCTACTAAAATTCCAGATAAAACATCTCCGCTTCCAGCTGTTGACATTCCTGCACATCCTCTATTAACTTGAAGTTCCTCTTCTCCATCTGTAATAATAGTAATCTTTCCTTTTAATAATAATATAACATTATATTTCTGAGCAAATTTTTTAGCTATTTCTAATTTATTTTTATTTATCTCCTCTATTCCAATTCCTGTTAGTCTTTCAAATTCCTTTAAATGTGGGGTTAATATAATTTTACATTTACTTTTTGTTAAAATTTCTTTATCCATTAAACTTAATGTATTTAATCCATCTGCATCAATGATAACTGGAATTTCATAATTTGTCAAAATATATTCTAATATTTTGCTATAATCTTTTCCTTTTCCCCATCCCATTCCTATTGCTAATGCCTTGATTCCTTTTAATGCTTCATCTATTTGCTCTTTATTAAATATCATATGAGAATCTTCATCATCTATTGTAAATAAAGTCTGTTCTAATAAATATGGTGCGACTATATTAGAAAGTGATTTTGGTACAATAAGTTTCGATACTCCGCATCCTGCTCTTAATACAGAACAACTTAAATTTGCTAATTTTACTGCACCTGAATAATTTATACAGCCTCCCATAATTGCTACATATCCAAAGTTTCCTTTATTTGTGTCTCCTTGTCTAAATTTAAATATATCTTTGATATCTTCTTTTTGTACCATTTTCTTTCACCTCTTAACCATTTTTATACTATGCACAAATATGTTTTTCATAAGTAATTATGACATATTTATAATATTAAATCCACCTTATACGTATCATCTATTAAAATATAGTCATTGGAATATTTTTTACACAATTCCAAATTTTTTCTATTTTCTTGTTTTAATTCTTCTATATCAATATTTTCTTGATAAAAACAATCATTTTTTCTAAAATCCTTTTTCTTTTAATTTATTTTTGTGTTTTATCGCTACTTAAATAGAATACCATATATTTTTTAATTATGCTACTATTTGACTTTATATTTTAATATTTTTGGATTATTTAAAACAAAATGAGAGCTACTATTTCTAGTAACTCTCTGCTATATTTAATTTCTATTCAAAATCTTATTTATCAACTCATCTACTACATTTATGCTACTAGCATGTCTCATGTTTTTTAGTTCTTTAATATTAACCCACCTTGCAGTTTTTGCATACTCTTTTTCATCTTCATCAAATCCTTCGTTTGAAATTTCTCCATCAACTATTTTAACTAAATAATAAATCAAATAACTTTGATAATCCTTATTCTTTTTTTTATGATGAAAAAAAGAAGTATATACATTTAGCAATTCAATAGGTTCTACTAAATAACCAGTTTCTTCCTTTACTTCACGTACTAGTGTATCAATATGTGTTTCTCCTTTTTTCACAGTACCACCTGGGAAATCGTATCCATCATATTGCGGAGAAATTAATATTTCTCCATTTTCTATTGCAATACCATAAACATGTACAGATAAATCTAATTTATTTATATCTGTCACATATTTATTATTATAAACATCATAAGTATCAATCTTTTTACTTTCCATAGTGTATAGTACCTCCATAAATTGTAATTTGTTGTTATAAATTTAATTTAATTTTTTCTCCAGTACTCTTATTTTTGCAATAATATATTGTATAATCATGTTTGGGTTTAGAATAAAAGTATTCACTAATAATATCATAGTTTTTAATACATCCTTTACAATCAATGATTATCTCAACTTTCGTTTGATTCCAGTCATTTGATTTAAATATTTGCCTAATTTTTCCTTTACCACAAGGGCAGTCGATTTCATTAATTTTATCTATTTCATAACTCATTTTTTCTCCTCCAATCTCCAGTTCAATTTATTACTCTTATTTAAATTATCTTTTGCTTTTAATAACTGTAAATTTGTATAATGACATAACTTTATGATTTCTTCTTCTGAATTTGCTGTTGATAAAGGAATAATATGGTCAATATGTACATCTTCTTTGCCATCCCATTCAACACCATAATTTTTTTTATAAGTTTCTAATAGATATTTATATAAAGTCTTAAAATCACAGCCTACAATTTCTTCAATTTTCCCATCTTTTTGCTTTCCTTGTCTTCTAAAACTTTGATTTATTAAATGTCTTATTTGTGATTTAAAATGAAATATATCATCATTTTTCCTTCTGTTATATATGTACTTCGAATGATAATCTCGTAATTGCTCCTTATGAGAATCTGCATATATTTTTTTCCTTTGTAGCATTGTTTCTCGATTTTCTCTATAATATTTATGCTGTTTTTCTAATATATCTTGTTTATTTTCTTTATAAAATCTAGTAGTCCTTTTCTTTTCGCATTCTTTACACCAATTTCTATATTCATTTATATCACTTCTATAATAAAATTCAGATAAATCTTTAACTTGAAAGCATACAAGGCATTTTTTCCTATGTTCTTTAAAAAGTTTATCTTGTTCTAGTTTTGCTTCATATACTGCCTTATAATTCTCATCTTGCATTTTTCTTTTATAATATCGTTCCATATTTAATTTATTTTCACATTGTTTGCAAACTGTAAATATATAACCTTTTCTATTTTTCCTAAATTGATTAATAGGTTTTTCAACCTGACATTTACTACAAACTTTTGAAATAGGTATTGGCTTGTTTACTTTTTCTATTTTTCTAAGTTTATTCTTTTTATTCCTAATTTCTTTTTGTTTTGCTAGCATACAAGACTTACACTCATTCCTATAACATTGTGTATCTTTCCTATAGTAAAATTCATTTAATGGTTTTTCGATGCCACATTTTATACATTTTTTTGTTTCCATTCTTACCACCTTAAATTGTTGTAATTTTCTTAATCTTCAAACTTTTTTTCACTTATATATAGTAAATAATTATTTTATCATATATATCTAATTTCTTTCGTTCTAATATATTTCAAGCCGTATATCTATTTACAAATTACTATTTTAAAAAATACCTTTATTGTATTTTACTTGACCGTAAATCATAAAAATTAAGCCAACCACAATACCAACAACCGTAATATACCATATGTTTTCATTATTAGAAATCATTTGTAATATTGCAGTTATAACCATACAAATTCCTATTATCAAAGCACCTATTCCCATTGTTTTACCATATTTTTTCGTAATTTCCTTTGTTACTCTTAATCTATTATACCAATGAATTGATGCAATATTACCTTTAAAATTGAAAACGCCTAGAATAGTAATACATATACCAAAAATCAATAAAAGAATATACTCCATAATTTTAATTCCCCCTACAACTTACTATTTGCATTTACTCTATATTATCATAAATGAGAGTAATTATCAATAATTCTGGTCTTTTCCCTAAAACTATTGATAATTCTTCTTTACATTTTTCATAACCTGCATTATAATTGCCATCACTTAGTTTCACCTTTATTGCATATTACGCTTCCAAAATTCTATTGCATTATCAATCCAACCTTCTGCTACAGTTCCTTCTCCTAATCCAAATCCATGTGGTAAGCCATCAAATATTTGTATTTCTGCGTCTGTTCCATTTGCTTTTATTCTTTCTATTCTGTTTTGCATAGTCCTATAAGAAGCTATTCGGTGTTTGATAACCAGTTTCATTACAAAATAAATCTTTTACCTTATCTAAACTTATATTACTTTTTTCTGCTAACATTTCTGCAGATATTTCTCGTAGTCTTTCATATCTTTCTATATCATATACATTATCTGTATAAGCAAGTCCTGCCTGTTCTAAACTTTGTATTTCAATTGCCCATTTCAACCATTGTTCCATTTATATTCATCTCCATAAATTTACAATATTACTATATCTTTTTTTCTTTTTTCTTGACTTTTTTACTTAAATTAGAGTATAATAAATATAGGAAATGGAGAAACCACAAACGTGGTTTTGCCGAATATATTGTGAAAACTCACATCAACTCGTC
>CALXCB010000063.1 GCA_944386695.1 uncultured Clostridia bacterium
ATGTCTTATGTGCGCCGCCAGCGTTTATCCTGAGCCAGGATCAAACTCTCTTATTTTTGGTTTTATATCTTTGATGATTTTCTTCATCTTAATATAATCTTTTTTTAAGATATTCAATCTTTGACTTTTTAATAAAAGCTCTCGCTTCTCTTTAAAAAATTTACTTTTTGGTACTTTGCATTTAGGTATACAAAATAACCGTCTTGGTTTATTCTCTAAAGGATCTATTGTTTACTTTTCAATGTACTTTTTTGTCTCCTTCTCATAAGGGACGTCTTGCATTATACTACGCTTATTTTTTTTTGTCAATACTTTTTTTTAATTTTTTTAAATTATTTTTTTGTCCTTCTTCGTTACTATTTTTTTCGACTTTTTTCTTTTCCTTTTTTTACCTTCTTTTTTGTTTTTAGGCATAAAAAAATTAGTAATTTGCCGCTTTAAATTCATAGGTTAAGTATTCTGATTACTAACTTAAATTTATCTTTTTATAGTAACTTTTTATGTCCTCTTCTGCGTTACTTCTTTATAATATCACCTGTGTCGTTTTTTGTCAATAGTTTTTTTCTATTTTTTTATTTCAAATTTCTACCAAAATTAAATCTTCTCCTATACACTTTATTTTATCCCATTCTATTGCGATATCATTACTAGATGAAAAAAAGTTTAAAATTTTATTTTTACCACCAGGCACTATTATAGAAGTTATTTTTCCAGTTTCTAAATCTGCACAAACATCTTGAACATATCCGTAATCTTCTTGCATCTGTTATATTTATAACTTCTTTTTTTCTAAAATCCATTCCTTTATCTTGCATTTATATGTACTCCTTCCCCAATATTATATTCGGGAAAGATAAAAAAGTGACTATTCATACAATCTTTTTATATGAGATATTGCACTTTTTTCTAATCTAGATACCTGTGCTTGTGATATTCCTAGTTCTGATGCAACTTCCATTTGAGTTCTTCCATCAAAAAATCTCCTCATGATAATTTCTCTTTCTTTATTATTTAATTTTTTCATCGCCTGCATTATAGCCAAATTTTCTGTCCAGGATTCATCTGTATTTTTCTGATCACTTACTTGATCCATTATATAAATATTTTCTGTACCATCATTATATACCGGTTCTTGAAGTGATAAAGGATCTTGTATTGCATCTAAACTAAAAGCTATATCTTCAGGTTTTACTTCAAGTTCTTTTGCTATTTGCTCAACCGTAGGCTCTTTAGAATTTTCTTTATTATACTTTTCTTTAAATTGTATTATTTTATAAGCTAAATCTCTTGTGGATCTGCTTACTCTTATACTGTTATTATCTCTCAAATATCTTCTTACTTCTCCGAATTATCATTGGCACCGCATATGTCGAAAATTGTACTCCTTGAGTTAAATCAAAATTATCTATTGCCTTTATTAATCCTACACATCCTACTTGGAATAAATCATCTGCAGATTCTCCTCTTCCTCGGAATCTTTGAATTACAGAAAGAACTAATCTTAAGTTTCCATTTATAAATGTTTGTCTAGCATTTTCATCTCCTTCTTTTATTTTAATAAATAGTTCGTCTTTTTCTGCTGCTGTTAGCACAGGTAATTTCGAAGTGTTTACACCACTTATTTCTACCTTGTTAATCACAAAAAGACCTCCTTTTGAAAACATTCCCATTATTTATTGTTTCCAAAAGCAAGTTATTTTATACTTTTCATGATGTTGATATTTTTCTTTTTATATATTATAATAGGTTTTATGAAAAAATTAATCGTAACTAAAAAATATAATAATAAAAAATTGAATAAATTCTTAAAAGATCAGTTACCTTCTCTTTCAGATGGTTTATTTTATAAAACTTTAAGAAAAAAAGATATAAAAATAAATGACAAACGTGTATCTGAAAATATAAATGTTTTTACAAATGATGAGGTTATTGTTTATATCTCTGATAATTTATTAGAAACTAATACTAATTTAGATATTATTTACGAAGATGATAATATATTATTAATTAATAAAGCTGTAAATATAGAAGTAACTGGAAATCAAAGTTTAACATCAATTATCCACAAATTATACTCGAATTGTGGATTCTTACCTATGCCTTGTCATAGGATAGACAGAAATACTACTGGTTTAATATTGTTTGCAAAAAATAAAGAGGCTTTAGATATATTATTAGATAAATTTAAGCATCATGAAATAGAAAAACACTACTTAGCTTTAGTTTATGGTATTCCTAAAGAGAAACATCAAAGATTAGAGGCATATCTTTTTAAAGATAGAAAAAAATCCATGGTCTATATATCTGATCTATATAAAAAAGGCTATAGTAAAATTATTACTACTTATACTTTATTAGAAAAATATTCTAATAACACATCTTTGTTAGATGTTGAAATAGAGACTGGCAAAACTCACCAAATTCGAGCTCATTTAGCTCATATTGGTTTTCCTATTATTGGTGATGGGAAGTATGGTATAAATGAAATTAATAAAAAAATGAAAACTCGCTACCAAAAACTTGCAAGCTATATATTAAAATTTAATTTTAAAGAAGATGCTAAATCTTTAAATTATTTAAATAACCGTGAATTTAAAATTAATATAACTTTTTAAAGTCATCTTATATGATGACCTTATTTTATCCCAATATTTTTTTCATTTCTTCTTGTCTTTTTACTTTTTTGGTTGTTGTCTTTATTAATTCTTCATCACTTAATATCATATGCTGAATGTGTTTATATCTTGGAAATGTTGTATTTATTTCTTTTATTTGTTTCCAAATAATTTGATATAACTCATCTTCATTTTTTTCTGGATATTTTTCTTTAGCAACTTCTTTATCATATACTATTTTTACTGATATTTTTACATCATTTTTATCGTTTTCATTTGGTAATCCAAATACCATCGATTCTTGAACCAAATCAATTCTATTGATTAATGTTTCTAGTTCTTCTGGAAAAACTTTTTTCCCATTTTTTAGAACAATCATATTTTTATTTCTACCTGTTATAAATAAATATCCATCTTTATCAAAATATCCTAAATCTCCTGTGTAAAACCATCCATCTTTTAATACATTTGCAGTTTCTTCCTGCATTTCATAATATCCTAGCATTACATTAGGACCTTTTACTCTTATTTCTCCAATTCCATTTTCATCTTGATTTACAATCTCAATTATATCATTTAGCATAGGAATTCCTACAGATCCATTTTTTATGTGTTTATCATCTTCTGCTGCTATAACAGGAGAAGTTTCTGTTAATCCATATCCTTGTACTGTTTTTATTCCTAAACTATTAAATCCTTTTGATATTTTACTATCTGCTGGAGCTCCTCCTGATATTACAAATCTTAATTTTCCTCCTAAAGCATCAATTATTTGTTTAAATAATTTTCTTCTTATGTCAATATTGAACTTTAACAAAAAATCACTTATTTTAATTGCCCTATTTATTAGTTTTGTTTTCCTTTGTTTTTCGATTTCTTTCATTATGGTTTTATATATAGCTTCTACTAATATAGGTACACCCACAAATATTGTTACTTTATATTCATTTAAATTTTGTTTAATATATCTCAACCCATCTGGAAATACATTTTTTACCCCTGAAGCTAACATCATTATTATGCATGTTGATCCAAATATATGATGAAAAGGTAAAAAGGCTATATTTGTATCTGTTTCTCTAATGTCTTCGACACATTGCATTGCATAAATATTAGATGCGATATTCTTTTGAGATAACATTACTGCTTTTGATTTTGTAGTTGTTCCTGAAGTAAATAGTAATATATTCATTTCATTTTCATTTATTTTGGCATCTAAATATTCCCTATTTCCACTATCTAATATTTTTTCACCTTCTATAATAAGATCTGCTATTGTTTTATATTCCTTTTTTTTGCTCATGCAAATATATTCTTTTAATTGTGTTTTTTGATTTGCTTTTATTTTCTCTATTTTTTCAATTAATTTTTCATCAAAAATTATTGCATCTGCTTTACTTCTAATTAAAGAATTCTCAAGCTCTTCATATTGTAAATCTTTATCTAATGGTATTGATATTATTCCTCCAAGTAAATTAGCTAAATGTGCAACAACCCATTCATATCTATTTTTTCCTATTACTGCAACTCTTTTTCCTTTTAATCCCATCTTATATAAGCTAGATCCTAATTCATTTACATCTTTTAGTAGTTTTTTGTATGAAATTTTTTCATATTTATAATCTTTACTTTTTTCTTCTTGATGTTTAATTACAAATGCTATTTTTTCATTATATTTTTCTGCTGATGCATAAATTATTTCTTTTATATTTTTAAATTCTTTTACTTTTTTTGTTTGAATTATAGAATGTTTGGATTTTTTAGATTTTTCTTTTATATCTTTCATAAATTTTTCTCCTTATTCTAGTTTTCTATACTAGATTATTACATTTAGTTAACTTTGTCAACTCTATGACTTGATATTCTACCATTTTTTAATTTATTGTTGTGCTTGTAGCTCCAGTTCCTACAACCGCTTCTTGGAGAGATCTCCATGTATTACAACCAACAATACCATCTACAGAAAGCCCCACCCTTCGTTGATAATTTTTTACAGCTTCTTGTGTTCTTGCTCCAAATATTCCATCTAATCCTCCTGTACTATATCCTAATGTATTCAAATCATCTTGTGCTATAAGTACATATGTACTTATACTTCCTCTTTTTATTAATGGATAGCCTCCAGAACTACATGCAGGTGTTCCAAATCTTTTATCCCAATGTACCCATGTAGGAGTTTGAGAAATAGGTTCTACATAAGTCCATACCCCAGAAGAATTGGCACTATTCCAAAGTGCTCTTCTTCTACTAGCACTCAAAGTTTGGCCAACGTCAAATGCAACACCAGCATAATGTTGTGATTGTGCTCACACAGTTGAACCATTTATATTAATTTTTCTATATCTATTTTTAATTCAAATTTTGTAGATTTATCATGATAAATGTAAATTTTATCAATTAGCATGTTTAGTATTGCTTTATCTGGTATTTCCGCTTCTATAATTTGATTAAAATAATCTATTGTTTGTTTCAATTTTTCTTGCTTTATTTCTAAATCTTCATTTT
>CALXCB010000064.1 GCA_944386695.1 uncultured Clostridia bacterium
ACAGATTCTATAATATCAAGATTATCTAATATGTGCTATAGAGTGGAATGCAAGGGGAAAAGATTATAGAATATAAAGTTAGAAAATAATGTAGCTATTTATAGTGATGGAATATAAATTAGGAAGGATAATATAAAAAAATAGCTAGGAAGGAGGTAAAAATGTTTGAAAGAGGAATTGCAACATATGATAGAAATAACTTTAGAAAAAGATTAAGTGAGTTTTTAGGTGTTGCAAATGAATATATGCAAGATGATATAAATGAACACAATATTTATCAAGTTTTATACAGAACAGAATTATTTAGAAATGCGATATATAAATGTATAAAGCTAAAAAGACCATTGATAGGAGAAGAACCATTACCAGGAAAAGAAGATGGTATAAGTCAGTATAAAAGTGAATATTCAAATGAAATCTTAAAAATAAAGATACATGAATTATTGCCACCAGTAAGAACGCCATATAATAATAAAAGATTAGAGAATACTTGCCAAACAATAGGAGAAAAGTACAAAGGGTTATTCGCTAATAAAGAAGTTATGATTAGAGTGCAAGTAAGTGTACCAAGAAATAATTGGGATATAGATAATAGAGATTTAAGATATATTTTTAATGGATTCGTTTATGGTGGACTTATTACAGATGATAATATTAAGTATGTAAGTTATATGTTAGAAGGAATTAATGACAGAGAAAATTATATAAAAATATTTATTGGTGAAAAAAGAAATATTCAAAATATTTGTAATATAAATCCAAAAAAATATTTTGAAAAAGTGTGATTATTAACCAATTTTAAAATATCCAACTAGTCACACTTTTGGGACTTTCAAAAAATCACACTTTTCAATAAACATAGAAATACTTAAAAATAAGGAAAAACGAATATTTTAAATACTGAAAAATTGTACATAAGTAGGGAGTATGTAATAAAAATTACATACAACTACATGTAAGGCGACCGGAGGCACAAGATGGTAATCTTGTGTCTTCTGTCGCATAGAAGTAAGTTTTGGAAGATAGGCAGAAATGTAAAAATTGTAGGAGGTGATTTAAGTGGAAAAGGAAAAGAGAATATGTTTAAGAAATAGAGATTTTAATTTTATAATGTATTTAGCTGAATATGGAGTTATCACAAATGAAAATGTTAAATTGTTTTATGATTCAAAATATTATTATAAAAATAGATTGGCAAGTTTAGCAAAAGGTGAATTTGTAGAACGATTATATGGAAAAGTTGTATTAGGTAGAAAAGGGAAAAGTTATTTGAATGAAACAGGATTAGGTTATAGAAATATAAATAGAAATGAAAGTTATAAAAAGAGAATGGAAAGAATTAGTGATGTTTCCTGTAAAGTACGATTATCTGGATGGTACTTTGAGCCAAGTTGGAGGTGTAGTGTAATAGATTTATTGGTGTTATGTCTAGAGAAAAAAGATGGTGGCAAGAAGCTGATGAGGATTTTTACAAAAGATCTTATATTGTTTATTTTTTACATAAAGATATTACACCAAGAGAACTAAAGTATATAGATAAGGAATTAGATAGAAATAAAAATGATTTTAGAGGCACAATTATATTTATAGAAAGTGAATGTCTACTAAACCATCCAAAATTTACAAATATATTCTGTATTTAAAAAAGACTTTATAGATAGCAAACCAATATTTGAAGGTAAAGGAGTAAATTTTAGAAAAGCACCTATGGATGGAAAATATGAACATACATTTATCCATTTGACAAATAAAGATGAATTCCATAAATCTAGTGATCCGAATGATAGAATTCCAGATCCAAGAAGAGCTGAAAGAATAGGGTGGAATAGAGCAATCATTGAAAATTATAAATGTAATGAGAGTTGTAAAAACTGTGAAAAAATTTTATATTTTGAAGAATATTATAAAAAGAATGTTAGAGCATATTTTTTATTCAAGGATGTAAAATTTTTGGTTATAATAGAAAAAAGACAGAATTATAATTTACTAATAACGGGATATTATATTGAGTATGATAATGCAATGGAAAAATATATAAAGAAATACGAAAAATATAAGATGCAGAAAACGCCATTGACTTAAGAATATCAATGACGTTTCCAGGATCTCCTACTACATCTTGGTAGTTGAGTTGTAATTATTATACTATATAGTAACAAGAATTGTCAACAATTCTAATAGTATTTTATGCAAAAAACATTGATATATACCATATATAGCAAGCTTTTTTGTTAACAATGATGTTTTTTATACTAATAATATATATTAGAGACTTTTAATTTTTATTTTTGCAAAATTGAAAAAATACACAAAAATTAAAAATATAAAACCTTGAAAAATATTGCTTTATGGAAATAATGTCGCTTTCAAGCGATATTTTTTATGAATAAAAATTAAAATAATTTTATAAATTGATATAAAGTAATTGATGAAGTTATAATATATATAGGGGAAATTCCTGATTCTATTATGGAAATTAAGAAAAAAGTCAATTATAAAACTTTCTTTTTTGGAAATAATATGATATAATATATTATAAAAAAAGGAGAGTTTTTATTATGTTAGGAGAAAAAATAAAAAAATATAGAGAAGAAAAGAAAATGACTCAAATGGAAGTTGCAGAGGTATTGGGAGTTAAGCCAGCTACAATATCTAAATATGAAGCTGGAGCTTTAGAACCTAATATTGAATCTTTAAAAAAGCTAGCGGAATTATTCGAAGTTTCAGTTGATAAATTATTAAAAGAAGATGAATTTGATGTTTCTAAGATAAATGTATTAAAAGTTTTAAGAGAACAAAAAGAAATGAAACTAAAAGGAAACTTGTATCACAATACACAGATAATTTTTGCATATAATACAAACCACATTGAGGGAAGCAAACTAACAGAAGATCAAACTAGATATATTTATGAAACGAATACATTATTGACAAAAAAAGAATCAATTACAAATTTAGATGATATTATTGAAACTGCTAATCACTTTAAATTAGTTGATTATATGCTAGATGTAGCAGATAAAGAGTTAACAGAAGAAATGATTAAAGAATTTCATAAAATATTAAAAGAGGGAACGTCAGATAGTAGAAAAGATTGGTTTAATGTGGGGGACTATAAGAAGTTAGCAAATGAGGCAGGAAATATGAAAACCACATTACCGAAAAGTGTAAAAAAAGACATGTTAAAACTAATGCAATGGTATAATTCATTAGATAAAATAACAATAAAAGAGATAATAGAATTTCATGTTAGATTTGAAAGAATACATCCATTTCAAGATGGTAATGGAAGAGTTGGTAGAATAATAGCATTTAAAGAGTGTTTAAAAAATAATATAGTACCATTTATTATTTTAGATAAAGATAAATTATTTTATTATAGAGGACTAAAAGAATATAAAAATGAAAAAAGCTATTTAATAGATACTTGCTTAAATGCACAAGATCAATATAGCAATCTAATTAAATATTTTTTAGAGTAATTATAATAAACGGAGTAATGGAGAGATAATATGGTTGAAAATAAAATTACGGAATATACAAGACAAGACATCATAGACATACTTACTAGTGGATATTATGATAAAAAGAATAGTAAAAAGATACAATATTTTTGGAGTGGAAGATTAGACGAAGTTTCATTTTTGTCAAGGTTATATAATTTACAAGAACTTGAATCTACTGATCGAAGATTTAAAAATGCTTATGGAGATATAGCACAGCATAGAATAAATAATTTGGACTGGGAGGACGATTGGGTATTTTATGATCCACGATTTGGAATAAAAAATACAAATGACAAAGAATTTTTAAGATTTATTCTTGAAGTATTTAATCCAGCAGTTAGAGATGAAAGCAAAAATTGGGAAGAAGCACTAGATAAAATAAATGAATTTTTAAAGAGAGATGGCTATGAAATTTATGAATCTGATAATATTTCAGGACGTCAAATTTTTAAATGTAGAAGTTATTCAGAAATGAAAATAAAACTAGAGTCGCCTAGTAATAAAAAAGCGAATTTGCATCTTATAGGGCAAGGAACATATGCTTTTGTATATTACTACAAGGATGAGTTTTACAATAAAAAAATAGCATTAAAAAGAGCCAAAAAAGATTTAACAGATAAAGAATTAGAAAGATTTAAAAGAGAATTTGATGAATTAAAATCTTTTAAGTCTCCTTATATAATTGATGTTTATTCATATAATACTGAAAAGAGTGAATATACTATGGAATATATGGATTATAATCTTTATGATTTTATAAGAATAAACAATAATAAGTTAAATATGACAGAACGAAAAAGTTATGTTTTTCAAGTTCTAAAAGCGTTTAAATATATTCATTTAAAAGGAAGATTACATAGAGATATCAATCCTAAAAATATATTAATAAAAATATATGATGATGTGAATGTAGTTAAAATATCAGATTTTGGATTGATTAAGGTAGAAGAAAGCTCTTTGACAAGCATAACCACAGAGTTTAAAGGATGGTTCAATGATCCAATTTTAAGAGTGATTGGATTTGATAAATATGATATGTGTCATGAAATATATGCTCTAACTATGACAATCTATTACCTGATGACAGGCAAAACTATTATAGACAATGTGCAGAATAATCAATTACTAAATATAGTAAATAAAGGTATGAGTGCAGATCCAAAAGAAAGATATAAAAATATAGATGAATTATTTAGTGATTGTAAAAAAATTAAATAAGTTTAAAAATTGTTCTAAAATTTAAACATAGGAATAAGCGAATATTTTTTCATCAACTTGAAAAAAGTATATAAAAATCCAAAGTTTTTTCAAAATTTTGAAAAAACTTTGGATTAATTTTAACTATTTATCAATGCAACCAATAATTAGCTCAATTCCATCACAAAAACCATTCCTATAATAC
>CALXCB010000065.1 GCA_944386695.1 uncultured Clostridia bacterium
CCTCCAAAAAGTATAGGAGATTATGCATTTGTACAACATATGTTAAAAAGTTTAGCAGATGATGGACGAATGGCAGTTGTACTACCTCATGGAGCATTATTTAGAGGTGCATCTGAAGGAAAGATAAGAAAAGGGATATTGGAAGATAATTTAATTGATGCAGTTATAGGATTACCAGAAAATTTATTTTATGGAGTTTCAATACCAGCTACAATAGTTGTGTTTAAAAAGAATAGAACTAGAGATGATGTATTATTCATTGAAGCAAGCCGTGAATATGAAAAAGGTAAAAATCAAAATAGATTAACGAAAGAAAATATCCAAAAAATATTAGATACATATGAAAATTACAAAGAAGTTGAAAAATATTCTCATATTGCAACTATGGATGAGATTAAAGAAAATGAATACAACTTAAACATAAAAAGATACGTGGATACTTTTGAAGAGGAAGAAGAAATTGATATAGAAGAAACAAAGAAAAATATTGAAAAGATAAATGAAGAACTTCAGGTATTAGAAAAAGAATTACAAGAATCATTAAAAGAATTGGGATTATAGAAGGAGTTAAATATATTTAAAATGAATGGAAAAGATATTGAGATACATGTGAAAGGCGGATTTTCCGAAAGAAAGGGAATAAAACATTTTTCAGATATAGTTCAAGTGAATAGTTTAAATGAAAGAACAAGAAACAAATTGTATTCTGTTATAAGTGAAAGTTTTGATGAGTTGTATGTTGATTATGATGGGGGTTTAAAAGATGAATTTGTAGAATATTTGTATAAAGAACTTTTCTCAAAAACAGAAAGAGATATTCCAAAATGGGGAAATGGTTACGATTATGAAGAAGTTTTTAATACAGTATATACAATTATTATACAGTATGATTATACTGATATTTTTACTTTTATTGAAGGAATTATTAAATTTCTTGATATAGCAGATAAAGCAACATACAATAGATATAATTATAAAAATGAATATATAAAAGCAATTTCAAATGTATTTAAGAAAGAAAATGTAAATTATAGAATTATAAATGAAAAGATAACAGATATAGTCGATGAACAACAAATAAGCAGTATAGAAGAGACATTAAATAATCCGCATAAAGAAGTATCAAGGCACTATTCTAAGGCAATAGAACAATTATATAGTTTAAAAGATTTTGATAACTCAATTAAGGAATCTATATCATCTGTAGAAGCAATGTGCCAGATACTAACTAAAAACAGTAAAGCTACATTAGGAGATGCATTAAAACTGTTAAAAGATAAAATACATCCAGCGATGAAAAGTGCTTTTGAAAAATTGTATGGGTATACAAGTGATGCAAATGGAATAAGACATGCAAATGGATTAGGAGAAGGAGATTCTACATTTGAAGAAGCTAAATATATGCTGATTAGTTGTTCGGCATTTGTAAATTATTTGAAAGAAAATTTTGAAGAGGAAAAATAAAATGAGTGAATGGAAAAAAGTAAAATTAGGAGATTGTATAAAAGAAATAAATGAAAAAACAACGAAAAATAATCAATACAAAGTTTTGTCAGTGACAAAAGATGGAATATTTTCACAAGAAGAATTTTTTAAAAAACAAATCGCAAGTAAAAATAATATAGGCTATAAAATAATTAGAAAAAATAATTTAGTTTTTAGTACAATGAATTTATGGATGGGAAGTCTAGACGTTTTAACAAATTATGACATTGGAATAGTAAGTCCAGCATATAAAATTTTTGAATTTAATGAAAAATTAATGTTGCCTGAATATGGAAATTATTTTATGAAATCATATTATATGTTGGAACAATATAAAAATTGTTCAGAGCAAGGTGCAAGTGTAGTGAGAAGAAATTTAGATTTAAAAGCTTTGTTAAAAATAAATATTATTATACCATCGACAGAAGAACAAGAAAAAATTATGAAAATATTAAAAAATGTTGAATATTTAATTTCTATGAATAAACAATATATTCAAAATATTATAAAAGTTAAAGAAAAAATTTTTGATAATTTTCTAAATCAAGATTTTGAATGGAAAAATATACCTTTTAGTGAAGTGTTTGATATAATTCCTAATAATAGTTTTAGTAGAGATAAATTAAATTACAAAAAAGGAACATATAAAAATATACACTATGGAGATATTTTAACCAAATATAATGAAATTATTAATGTTGAAGGAAATAATGATATACCTTTCATTAATAATGAGGAAATTAAAGATAAGGAATATGTAATATTGAAGGATGGAGATGTAATAATTGCTGATACGGCAGAAGATGAGTCAGTGGGGAGAGCAGTAGAATTGAGAAATATACAATACGAAAAAGTATTATCAGGGTTACATACAATTGCTTGTAGACCTAAAATAAAATTTGTAAGTGGTTATTTGGGATTTTATATCAATTCGAAAGAATATCATAAACAATTAATTCCCTTAATGCAAGGGATTAAAGTTTTAGGGGTTACAAAAAATAATATAAAGACAAAAACAACAATTAAATTTCCAAATTTAGAGATACAGCATAAAATTACATTAATTATGGAAAACTATAACAAAAAAATAAAATTATTAGAAAGAAAGATGGAAGAGTATGAAAATATAAAAAATGGTTTAATGCAAAAGTTATTAACAGGAAAGGTGAAAGTAAATGTCTAATTTTAAAATAAAAATAGATACGAAAAAAATTGAAAAAAATTTAAATAAACAATTAGAAAAAATTGTTTATGAACAACAAAAAGAGTTGATACTAAAAAATAAAATAGAAAAAAGTGATAATGAGATGACTATTTTACCGCAAAAGGAAGAAGAATTATTACAAATTATGTTAAATAAATATGATGGAAATGAAGAAATGAATGTAAATGGAAATATAGAGGATTTACCAAAAAATATGCGTTTTGGATTAAAAGATATCTTTAACACATTAAAATTATATAACTATATTGCAGAATGGAATTTTTATATAGGAGGAGAATGGTTTGTAGTACTTAATCAAGAAGGAATAGACTATTTTGAAAAGAAAGGGATGCGACCAGAATTGTTTGAAGAATTAGCAGATAATGAAAAGAAATTATTGAAAGAGATTATAGATACAGAAACAAATGGTGGAAACATTTCTGAGTTGTTAGCAAATAAAGTTGATTCAGATGAAAAAGATATACTTAGGAGTGTTATAGGTTCGTTAAGAAAAAACGGACTACTAAATGTAAGTTGGGCTTCAAATATAGTATATAATGCCAGTTTGACTAATCCAGGAAGAACTTATTTTGAAAGAGAGGAGAAATATTTAAAAAGAATGGAATCAAACAAAAGTAATATTTATAATTTTGGTGATATAAGCGTAGATGGAGGTAATTTCATAGCTGGAGATGTTGTAAATTCAGTATTAAAAGTAGATAGACATATTACACAAATAGAAAAAGAGATTGAAGAAAAAGCTGATGACAACGATAAAGAAAGTTTAAAAGCAATACTAGAAGATGCAAAAGAAATAATGGAAAATATAAAGAATAATGGAGTAATTGAAAAAAGAAAAGGATTCTTCAAAAAGTTAACTGAACATGCAAATAAATATGGATGGTTTTATGCAGAAATAGTTAATTTAATAGGAACAGCAGTTTTAACAAAAATCGGAGGATAGAAAATTTAATTTATGGGGGCAAATTAAATGGAAGAAAAAATACCAGTAGCTAATGAAATGACTACAAGTCAAAGACCAGCTATAGAAGTATTACAAAAATTAGGATATAAATACATATCTGAAGAAGGAAATAAAAATTTAAGAAATAATATTTTAACAGATGTAATATTTAAAGATATATTAGCTAAAAAATTAAATGAAATAAATAGTTATGAATATAAGGGGGAAAAATATAAGTTTTCAGCAAGTACAATAGGACAAGCTATTAGAGATTTAAATGAAGATTTAGTAACAGGTCTTATTAGTACAAATGAAAAAATATATGATTTATTAACATTAGGAAAATCATATCAAGAAAATATGGTAGATGGGACTAAGAGATCTTTTGATATAAAATATATAGACTTTGAACATCCTGAAAATAACGATTTTTATGTTACAGAGGAATTTTCTGTTTTAAGAATGAATGGTAAAAACTATGCGACACCGGATATTGTATTATTTGTAAATGGAATACCATTAGCAGTAATAGAGTGTAAAGATGCATCAGTACCTATAATTCAAGCCATTTCTCAAAATATAAGAAATCAAAAGCCAGACTATATTCCTCAATTATTTAAATTTATACAAATAGTTATGGCAGCTAATAAAAATGAAACCAAATATGCTACTTGTGGTACGCCAGATAAATTTTGGTCAACATGGAATGAACAATATGTGGAAAAACAAAATGAATTATTAAATAAAACTGTAATTGGTAGACAAGTAACGAAGCAGGATAGGGACATAATTTCATTATTTGAAAAAGAAAGATTTTTAGAATTAATAAAAGACTTTATAATCTTTGAAGCAGGAACGAAGAAAATATGTAGATATCAACAATATTTTGCTGTAAAAGCAATGCTAGAAAGAATAAAGCATGACAAAAAAGGTGGAGTTGTTTGGCATACACAGGGATCTGGAAAATCAATAACAATGGTATATATAACTAAAAAATTAATGGAAGATAAAGAAATACAAAATCCACAAGTAGTTATAGTAACAGATAGAGTAGATTTGGATAAACAAATTCATAAAACATTTAATAGAATTGGTGTAGAAGCAGCAAGAGCAACAACAGGGAACAATTTAACAGAATTAATTAAAAATGAAAAAATAAGAGTTATAACAACTGTTGTAAATAAATTTGAAACAGTAGTAAAATCAGGAGTTTCAGTAGA
>CALXCB010000066.1 GCA_944386695.1 uncultured Clostridia bacterium
CGTCAACACCGCAAGCTTTAGGGTAAATAACTTCCATGATAAAAACTCCTTTATATAATAAATTTTTAGGGAATACAAGGACTGTGCAATTAACACTATAACAAACTTATCAGTCAATGATTAGTTTACAATCTCAAGGGATTACTTATGTGTGCCTTTGAGCGAAGCGAGAAAGGAATGGATTTTAATATGAAATTTATAAAAAAGATTAATAAAACAAATAAAATAATAACAATTATATGCCTTACATTATCTATTTTAACAATAACAGTTATTACAACTCCATATCAGGTAGAAGAAACAAGTGTTGAATCAGGAGGATTAAGTAATGAAAAAATAGGATGGGGAATAAAGAAAGATAACAATCATCAACAACCGGATCTAGGAAAAACAAATAAAGAATTGATAGAAAAATATAATGGATTGGCTATGGGAAACAATGAAGATAAAAAGATATATTTAACATTTGATTTAGGATACGAAGCTGGATATACAGAAAATATATTAAATATTTTGAAGGAAAAAAATGTTTCAGCAACTTTTTTTATAACTGCTCATTATTTAAATACAGCATCTGGATTAGTAGGAAGAATGATTAATGAAGGTCATATAGTAGGAAATCATACACCTAATTACTTAATGTCAGAAAATGATATAGAGGTAAAGTACTAGAGTAATAGCCTATTTAGAGCAACATTAATAATAATATTAAAAATTGACACTATAAGTGGCACTTTAAAATTAAAAAAAATAAAAATTTAAAGTAACACAAAAATATAGTAATTTTAATAATTTTATGTTATACTAATAATATCATATTAAAGGAAATGAAGTTAAAATTTGATAAAAAGTTGGACAACTAATATATATGAATCAATGATAAAAAATTAAAGGAGAGTGATTTTTAATGATGCACGAATTTGTTACTTATGCAGATGGAACTTTAGTCGTGTCTTCTGATATGCGTAAAAAGGAAAATGGCGAAGAATATCTTATTGTTTGTTTTGAACGACCAATGGAATATGGGTTTGATACAGTAATATTCGAACTACCAAGTTATAATATAGTAAAGCAAGACGGACATTTTACTGATGATGAAATTGCGATATTCAAAACCGTAGTTGAAAGAGGAGCCGGATATTTCTTTGATGTTGCAAGAAAAGGAGGAATACAAAGTGCCTAATCTTTTTAGATATTTAGGATATACAATATTTTTCTGGGCAAATGAAAATTTTGAACCGATACATGTTCATATTTGTAAGGGAAATCCTACTGCAAATTCAACTAAAGTATGGATTACTAAAAGTGGAGATTGTATTTTAGAAAATAATAATAGCAGAATACCAAAACATGACTTAAATAAATTGTTTAAAGCGATACAATATAATTATTTTTATATTATATCTGAATGGAAAAGTTTTTATGGTGTAGATGATATTAAATTTTATTGTTAATATCTAAGTCATTTAATATACCGAAGTAGGAACTCTGTACTTTCTCTGTATTATTTTAC
This sequence comes from uncultured Clostridia bacterium, assembly GCA_944386695.1. GTDB lineage: Bacteria > Bacillota > Clostridia > TANB77 > CAG-508 > CAG-269. The sequence goes on from CALXCB010000066.1 coordinate 1,514, forward strand.
AAAAACCAGAGAACTAGAAAACTTGTTTTTCTATGTGTTTGAGAGATACATTCTGTATCTCTTTCCTGCTTTTTATAAAGAACTAATAAAAAAGAAAGCGAGTGATTAGAGTTGATGCATGAATATAAAATAATAACCTTATGTGGTTCAATTAAATTTAAAGATGAATTTATGAAACTTTAAGAGAAACTTACATTAGATGGGAATATAGTTTTAACACTAACTTTTTTAATAATATTAAAGAAAAAAGATATTACCTTTTACAATGTAGAAATATTTTATACGAGGAAGAATATAGAAAATTATTAGGAGAAAATAGTTTATGAATGATAAAAAAACGAATTACTTTGTATCAATAATAAATGCAATAGCAATTATTATGTTCATTATACTAATATTTACTGCACCAGAAATAAAATTGACAGTAATGGAGGATTATAACGAATATGAAAGCATAAGCTCTGATAATATTGTGGGATTTTTTATTAGCAATTTTAAAATTATAATTTTGGTATTGGGCTTGTGTCTTTCGATTTCCAATATTATAAATGCAATACAAAACAAAATAAATAAAAAGATATGTTTTTGGCAAATAATATTTGCAATAATTGTATTATATTGGACAATAACTGAAGCATTTGAATATGAACGAAATGGGCTTATACTTACTTTAATATTTACCATTATACCTATTATGTTTGCAATAAAAAACTTAGTATATAGAAAAAAAGAAAAAGCTACAAAAATGAAAATTGTTTCATACATTTTAGTAATTATTTCAATGATAGCTTTATTAGTAGTGATAATTTTATATGAAGATCCATATTATTTGGAGTACAAGTTATTTGACGAAGTGTTTATAGGTCAAGTACTTACAAGTGGGTGGTTAATTTGGTTAATAATTTCTCCTGTTATGCAATTTATATATACTCATAAACAGGAAAAGCAAGAAGTAGGAGAAAAGAAAAAATTATTAAATGTTTATATACATTATATAATCAATGGAATCACAGTAATAGTATTTGGATTTCTAGTAGTATACTCTGTAATTTCTACTAAAGTAACTATGTCTAATTGGGACAAACAAGTGAATGAAATTTATCAGAATATAACAAATTTGCAAGGTGGTACAATTGAAGAATTTTATATTCCTGTAAGTAATAATGGAAAATATGGATTTATAAATGAAAATGGACAAGAAAAAATTGCTTGTGAATATGACAGAATAACCATGTTCTTAGAACTCGAAAAAAATAATGAGACATATTATGCAGCTTTTGCTCAAAATGGAGAAGATTATTATATTATTTCTAAAGAAAATGATAAAATTAAATTAAACGACACTAAACTATTAGAAAATATAATTAAAGGTACTAATGAATTTTCAAGTCGAATGATTGATTACTATGAGGAAAAAGATGCAGCAGATGTGCATATCTTTACTTTACAGACGACTGTTTGGATGAAAGGTAATTTAACAATACAACCCAGTAGATATGAGTTTCCGTCACAGGAAAATATAAAATTACAAAAACAAGGTACAGCATATTATTACAATACAGATAATTATTATATGAAAATTGAACCACTAGAAAATTTTGATGATAGAGTTGATGACAATTATACATATTGCAACATAACGATTAGTAAAAATAATGACAATCAAATATATAATGACTTAACATATCAAGAAGCAATATATGGATTAGATGAGGAGAGAAACGAAATAACTTTATTGTCAGATGGGTATATTATGTTTAAAAGTTTAGATGGGAAAACAAGTGGATGGTATGATAATAATGGAGATAAAGTAAATATTTCACTGAAAGATTTTGAAATATTAGATGTTAGAAGTAATAAGATAATTTTATCTAATTACATAGAAAAATATGAGAAAATAGAATATGCTATTGTAGACCTAGAAGGAAACTTAATATTATATACGGATACATTGTACTGGTTTGAAAACACCTATTGGGTAAAAAATACACAAAATAAAATGATAATAGTGGACAAGAATTTTAATCAGATTTCGAATGAATATGATTTTATTATATTTGTACAGTATGCACAAAAATAATTTTAGATGATGGTAACTTTAATGGCAAAGTTATTTGACACAACAAGAAATAATATAACTATCTATATAAAAGTTAAAATTATATTATATCAGAGGTATCAAAAGATATCTCTTTTTTGTGATTTAAAAATAAATTTCTAAAATTTGTCCGATTTTCATACTTTATAACAGACCTTAATATTAGAGGAATAATTTAAAAAATTATTCATAAGATTAAACAAAACTAAAAAGGAGTAAATTGAAAATGAAAAACGGACAAAATGCAAACATTCAAATTGAGTATGGAATAGAAAATTTAAAAGAGATACTAATAGAATTATTAAAAGAACAGTACATAAATTATATAACTGTGAACGAATAATAAATGCTTATTTAAAGCTGACAATTATAAAAGAGCACGTTATAATCTTATTATGCTTTGAATAGGCTATTTACTCTAAAAAGTTGAAACAATAATTGCTATTTGACGTTGTTGGACTGCAAAAGAAAATCCTCGATGTGCAAAAAGCACATCTCTGGTATTTCTTTTTTGTCCGCCTAGTCAAATAACAATTCTTCTTTCAACTTAGAAGGGAGGAAATTTGAATAGGGTAAATAGTTATAGAAACATAAGAGTTGCAAAATACATAAGACTTTCAAGAGAAGATGGAGATGACCGAGAAAGTGAAAGTGTAGAAAATCAGAGAGACATTATAGATAATTATATACTAGAACATGAAGAACTAATAGATAGTGGAGAATATGTAGATGATGGCTATACAGGAACAAATTTTAATAGACCAGGATTTCAACAAATGTTAAAAGACATAGAAGATGAAAAAATAGATTGTATCATAACAAAAGACTTATCAAGATTTGGAAGAGACCATATAGATACGGGATACTATTTAGAGAGATATTTACCTGCAAACAATATAAGATACATAGCAATTGGAGACAATGTGGATACAATAAAGCCAGATGGATTGCAATTTCTAACATTCAAGCTAAGTTTTAATGATTATTATGCACAAGATATATCAAACAAAATAAAAAGTGTAAAGCAAAGAAAAATAGAAAAAGGGGAATATCAAGCAGGAATTCCGCCATATGGATATAAAAAAGATGCAGAAATAAAAAATCATTTAGTACCTGATAAATATAGTTCAAAAATTGTAAAAGAAATATTTGATATGTATGTAAATAAAGGAATGTCAACAATAAAAATAGCAGATGAACTAAATAGAAGA
>CALXCB010000067.1 GCA_944386695.1 uncultured Clostridia bacterium
GAAGATATCAGATTGGTAAAGTTTATAGAGGAGAGAGGCAACAAAAGGGAAGATTTCGTGAATTTTATCAATGTGATATAGATATAATTGGAGATGGAAACTTAAGCATTATAAATGATGCAGAGCTTCCAAATGTTATTTATAATACATTTAGAGAATTAGGATTTGAAAAATTTACTATTTGTATTAATAATAGAAAAATTTTAAACGGTTTATTTGAAAATTTAGATTTAAATGATTTATCGGCAGATATTCTAAGAATCATTGATAAAATTGAAAAAATCGGAAGAGAAAATGTAATAAAAGAGTTAGAAGATTTAAATATAAATTTAGAAAAAATTAATCAAATTATGTGTTTTATCGATATTAAGGGTTCAACAGATGAAAAATTAAAAGCATTAAAGAACTTAAAAATTTCAAATGAAAAGTTTGAAATAGGTTTACAAGAATTGGAAAATGTTGTAAAATATATAAGGTTATTTGAAATTCCAGAAGAAAATTTCAAAATTGATTTAACTATAGCAAGAGGATTAGATTATTATACAGGAACTGTTTATGAAACATTTTTAGACGACTATAAATCACTAGGCAGTATATGTTCAGGTGGAAGATACGAAAATTTAGCAGAATATTATACAGACAAAAAGCTTCCTGGAGTTGGTATATCTATAGGATTAACCAGACTTTTCTATCAATTAAATGAAATTAAACTAATTCAAGCTAACAAAAAATCAATTTCAGATATACTTATTATTTCTATGACAGAAAATTTTGAATATGTTGCAAAAATTGCAAACAAATTTAGAAATGAAGGGAAAAAAGTTCAGATATACTTTGAAGACAAAAAGCTAAAAGCACAGTTCAAATACGCAGACAAGCTTCAAATTCCGTATACAGTAGTAATAGGAGAAGATGAAGTAAATTCAAACACATATACAATTAAAAATATGGAGACAGGGGAACAAGAAAACATTTCTTATTAGGGACGGTTCCTTTTGCAAAAGGGTCGTTTCCTTTTGCGAAAGGGTCGGTTCCTTTTGAAAAAAGAAACGACCCCAATGCAAAAAAAAGGAGGATTTTTATTGCCAAGAAGACCAAGAGATTTTAGCAAAACAGATATTTATCATGTGATTTTGAGAGGAAATGATAAATGTGATATTTTTTATGAGGATCAAGATAGGTATGTTTTTTTAGATAGAGTTGAAGAAACCAAGAAAAAGTTTAATTATGAAATTTATACTTATTGTTTAATGGACAATCATGTTCATATGGTTATTAGAGTCAAAGATAATTTTTTATCAAAGTCAATGCAAAGTTTAGAAGTCAGATATTCATCGTATTTCAATAAAAAATTTAATAGAACAGGGCATCTTTTTCAGAATAGATTTTTTAGTAAAAAGGTAGAAAACTTAAATTATTTTTTAACAGTATGTAAATATATTCATAGAAATCCAGAAAAGGCAAATATGGAAAAGACTGAGAATTATAAATGGAGCAGTTATCAAGAATATGTGGGAAAAGAAAAGATAATAGATAAAAGTGTATTATTATATTATTTTGGAGACAATATGGAAGAATTCGAAAAATTCACTTTAATAAATGATGACAAAGAACAAATATATTATTATTCAGATTTTGAATTGATAACTAAATTGAGTGAAGAGGAGTTAATTGATATTATAGTTCAAAAATTTGATTTAAAAAATGCTAGTGATGTATCATTGTTAGAAAAAGAAAAAATGAAAGAGGTTTTAAAGCAACTAAAAAATTTGCAAGGGACAAGTCTATCACAAATTTCAAGGGTGACTAGGATAACGCCATATTATATAAAGAAAATATGGGAAGAGTAATTTTTTTTCATTGGGACCGTTTCTTTTTGCAAAAGGAAACGACCCTTTCGCAAAAGGAAACGACCCCAATGAAAAATGTTATGTTAACTCCACTACAGTAACTCCCATTTCACCTTCACCATAAGTACCGATTCTAAAGGATTTAACTTTCTTTTGTTTTTTAAGATAGCTATGAATAGCTTGCCTTAATTTTCCAGTGCCTTTACCATGAACAATTCGTGCAGTTTGAATTTTAGCAAGAAAGCAATCATCTAGAAATTTATCTATTAAAGGAATTGCTTCGTCAACTGTTAAGCCAATCACATTAATTTCTGAATTTGCTGTTCGTGTTTTAGATACTTTTGGGGTAGACAAAATAGTTGGTTTTGTTAAATCATTTTTTAATTGTTTAGCAGGTTCTAGGTATTTAATATTGACATTTGTTTTTATTAAACCAATTTGAACTTGAACTTCATCATTTTTGTTAATATTAGAGATGACAATTCCATTTTGGTTAAGATTTGTTATATAAACTTTTAAATCAGGCTTTATCAAATCTCGAGGAATAGGATCAACTGAGACATTTTCAGATGTATCTTTTATAGATTTTTCTTTGATAGAAGAATTCAACCTATTTCTTAAAGTATTTAATTGATCTACAGCACCAGATGTATTTTCGATTTGTTTCATTTCATTAATTAAAGAAGTTGCTTCTTCTTTGGCTTCTAATAAAATATCTCTTGCTTTGATTTTTGCATTATCGATTAATTCTTTTTCTTGTCTTTTTAGTTTAGTATCATCTCTTTGAAGATTTTTTCGTAATAGTTCTACTTGATTTAGATTTTTTTGAATTTGTTCCTTTTCTTTTTCAATTTCGATTTTATCATCATAAATCTTTTTTAAAAGAGTTTCGATATCAACATCTTGTTTATCTAACAAGCTATGAGCTTTATCTATGATTTCTTTTTTTAATCCGAGTTTTTCGCTTATTGCAAAAGCATTGCTTTTTCCAGGAATTCCAAGTAATAATTTATAAGTTGGTTTTAAGTTTTCAATGTCAAATTCTACACTTGCATTTTGGACACCTTCAGTTACTAGAGCATATCTTTTTAATTCTTGATAATGTGTAGTTGCAATTGTTAAAATATTGTTATTTTTGAAATATTCTAAAATACTAATTGCAAGATTAGCACCTTCTAGAGGATCTGTTCCAGAACCTAATTCATCTACTAGCACTAAGCTATCAGAAGTTGCAGTATCTACAATTTTTGCAATATTGATCATATGACTTGAAAAAGTACTTAAAGAGTCTGAAATACTTTGATCATCTCCGATGTCAGCAAAAATTTCATCGAAAACATAGATACTTGATTTTTCTTTAGCTGGAATGTTTAGCCCTGAGCATGCCATAAGTTCTAAAAGACCAACAGTTTTTAATGTAACAGTTTTTCCACCAGTATTTGGACCTGTAATAATAAGTAGTGAAAAATCTTTTCCTAGGTTTATAGTAGTTGGAATTACTTTATTTTCATCGATTAGAGGATGTCTTGCACCAATTAAATTGATGAATTTTTCATTATTGATAATAGGTGTAATTCCTTTAATTGCATTAGAATATTTGGCTTTGGCAAAGATAAAATCAAGCTTTCCTATTAAAGAAACGTCTAAATTTAATTCGTTTGTATATGCAAAGAGTATACTACTTAAATTAAATAAGATTTTTTCGATTTCTGCATTTTCATCGATTTTGAGATTATTCAATTCATTGTTTAGTTCAAAAATAGCTAAAGGTTCAATAAATACTGTGGATCCAGTACTTGATGTATCATGAACGAATCCTTTTACATATGATCTATATTCTTGTTTTACAGGAATAACATATCTTTCATTTCTAATCATTACAACATTTTCTTGAATGTATTTTGAATAACTAGAAGAATGAATCATTGTATTTAATTTAGATTTTATATCTTGTTCTAATCTTCTTTCTCTTTTTCTAATGGTAGATAAAGTATTAGAAGCATTATCTGCAATTGTATTTTCATCTATAATAGATTTTTTTATTTTATCTATAATAGTATTATTAGTATAAAGTTCTGCAAAATAATGATTTAAAAATGGAAAATTTTCAGTATCTAAAAAGCTAGAGAAATACTCAATTAATTCCTTTGCCATTTCTAAAATATTACTGATTGAAAGTAGGGCTTTTGCAGATATACTACTAGAGCTTTCAAGTAATTTTAGATAAATTCCGATATTGTCAATTTCTGAAATAGGTGGAGTGCCGTTCCTTTCTATTAAACCCACAGCTTCATTAGTTTCGGACAATGTAAGTTCGACCTCTTGTTTATCATTGGAAGGAAGAAGCTTGCTAGCAAAGTCCTTTCCTATATATGTGTGACAATAGCTACTTAATTTTTCTAAAATTTTATTATATTCTAATTTGTTTAAATATAATTGATTCATTTTGCACCATTCCTTTATAAAAACTAAGTTTTAAAACATTAATATTATGACACAAAATATATAGAAAATCAAGAATGTGATAGTTTCAAGATTAGTAAAATAAAAAACGAATATATGTGACTGTTTTATTACAGAAATATTACGATTTTGTTACAAATTAGATAAAACTATTGAAAAAGAAAAATAGGTAATGTATAATAAAAATGTAAAAATAAAAGATATAGGAGGGCGCCATGCAAAAGAATAATAAAAAGCTAAACCGTAAAAACGTTGATACTGCAGAGAGAGAGAGAGAGAGAGAGAGAGAGAGAGAGCCGTAATTTAAAAAGAGAAAGTAGTAGAAAATTAAAAGTCTTAAACCTAAATTTA
>CALXCB010000068.1 GCA_944386695.1 uncultured Clostridia bacterium
GAGGCTCATTTTCTATATTTAGAAATTCTTATTGAATGTAATGATAAGGAATTACTGAAGTTTTCATACAGTGATCACTCCACTAACTGTGAATGGTAACCAAAAGGGACAAGGTATTTATTGTCATTGACAATAAATACCTTGTCCCAAATGTACTTTTCCTATTTAAATTTTAAAAGTAATGTTTCTAAATCAATATGAATTTCATCTTTAATCTTTTCATATCCTGTTACTAAAGTTGTATTAATTTTTAACTTACAATTTTTACTTTCTATTATTATATACCCATACTCTCTATCGTATTTTAAAGTCGCTTCCTCTAATTTCATTTTGCCTTCTATGCTTTTTTCAAATTCAAGTTCTATATTCTTTTTATTTTTAAATTCTTGCAATTTTTCAGTTAACTCACTTTCTTTAAATCTTGCCATATTAATTACCTTCTTTCTATTTTTATTACTACATAAATAAATTTTTATATTCATGATAACTTAATAAGCTCTTAACTTCTTATCTTGAATATAGCACCAAGTTCATCACCTCGAATCGCGAATTTTATTTTTTGATTACTTGAATAAAAAAGTTTTTGAAATAAAATACGATAATATATTAACATATTATTACACTAAAGTCTAGCGAACATTTTATTTTTTTATTTCAGTATAATAAAATTTATTTATTTCTGCTCCTAAAAATATAATATAAAAACACGTATATGTCCACATCATAATTAGCATTAATGCCGTTAAACTTCCATACGTTATGGAAAATCCTCTAAATATCTCTAAATATTTAGAAAAAACAAAAGATACTATATTAAGTGCTAATGATGCAAATATTGCTCCTCTAACCTGTTTTATTAGACTTACTTTATGTCTGGACATAAATTTATATACACATAAAAATATTATAAATATTATTATTAAAATTCCTATTTGCGTTATAATTTCTGAAACTATTGTATAGTCTTTTAATATTCCTAGCCTTTCTCTTACAGTAGAAACAATAGTCTTTCCAAATACCATCACAACTAATCCTAAGGCAACTATTATTATAAAAACCATTGTCTGTATTATTGAAACTACTTTTAAATGTAACCAAGATTTATTTTTATTATCAGCAAAATTATATATATAATGTAACTCTTTTGTCAAAGCAAATAATGCTCTATCTGCTGAAAATAGTGTAAATATTAATGATATTGAAACTGTTCCTATGGATTTTGAATATACTTCTCTAACTATTCCTAATACAATTTCTTTCATATTATCTGGTATTATACTAGAAATAATATCAAATAACTGTTGCGGTTCTATATTAGTATATTGTATTAGAGTTAATAACAATATTACAAATGGTATAAATGATAATATTACATAATAAGCACATTGTGCTGAAGATTCACTTACACGATCTTCTTTAATATTTTTTAATAGTATCTCTAATTTTTCTTTCTTTCCCATCGCCATCTTCCTTCATAAATAATATTATGTGGCTTTTTTTTACTTTTATGTTATTATTATTAAAAATACACCTACTTTTTTATGTAAGTGCATTTTTGGCAATTAGATTTCAAATCTCTCTTCCACATTCTGATCCTGCTCTCCTTTGTTTGTCATGTCAACTATTTGTTGTGGCGTTAATAATTTTCCCTGTTGTTTTAATTTTTCCAAAATACTATTATATTCATTTACAATTTTTTTATAATTATCTATACCATATTTTTCAATTTCAGAACATAATTGGCTTAAATAATAGCTTGAATCTGGCATTTGGGTTATCTCCATTGTTAATTTAGCATTTACTCCCATTTTTTTACAAAGAAATTCCATAAATCTTTTTTCAAAATATTCGTTAACAATAGTTATATTTTCAAATTCGTTTTTTAATTCTCCAATATCATATCTCCATCCATTTGTAAGAATATCCATATGATATAATTGCAAAATCCCGTTTTCTTTTGCTATATTATTAATCAATTTTTTTAATTCTTCACTTGTCTCTGATTCTTTAAATCCGCTCTCTATTTAAAATAGGTCTTTCTGGTATATATCTTCCTGTTTCCTCTAAAGCTTTTTCTACATTTTCTCTTAATTCACCTTTAAAAGTCTTTACTGTTAAATTTAATCTTTCTAACATTTGTTTTTGTTCTTCACTTATTTTGTTATATTCTTCTTCTCTTATTAGTATTATAGCTGAACTTGATAATTTAACATTTCCCCTTATTGCTGTATCTGTTGGAACTAATGAAACTACATTTGACATCTCTAATTGTTCTGCTAATCCATCTATAATTACACAGTTTTTATTTGAAAATGTATTGTTTCCAAATCCATTTTCTGAATCGTCTGGCACTAATCCATTTATTGCCCATAATACCATAGAATTATAATCTGACATATATGGCAAATATTCTTTAAGTATTCTTTGACTTTCTTTTATATATTGTTCTGATATTTTAAATGTTGTTTTAGGCATTATCTCATGTTTTCTTAATAAGTCACTTATTGCAAATCCAAATTGTGTACCTGTATTCTTTTTTAAATATGGTATTTCACTAATTGGTCTTACTACACCATCAAATGGTATTATATTTGTTGCTCTAACTATAGCTATATTTTTAATATCCATTTTTCCTTATTTCCTTCCATTTTTATTTATTTTTATTTTACTATAGATTTTAGATTTGAACAAGTTGTTTTAGGAATATTTTTATAGCACTATATAAATAAAACTCTGCTAAATTTTATCTTTATCAGATTCAATACATTTTTGTGGAGGCTCTTTAAAACTTAAGTACCAACTCATTCCATTATTATTTTCTTCAATATATTTTTGCCTTTCTTCTAATTCTGGATATGTTTGTGGAGCTGGAACAATAACAGGTTGATTTGGTACCCAGTTTGCTGGTGTTGAAGCTTTGCTACAATCTGCCATTTGAAGTGCTTGAACAGTTCTTACTATTTCTGTTATATTTCTTCCAACATTTAATGGATATGTTAATATTACTCTAACAATCCCTTCTGGATCTATTATTACTACATCTCTTACTGTTTGAGTATTACTTATGTCTTTTGATATCATTCCATATAACCTTGCTATCTCTCCGCTTCTGTCTGCTATAATTGGAAATGGTAATATGATTCCTGTCCTTATATAAATGTCATTCATCCATGCTAAATGTGAGCTATTGCTATCAATACTTAATCCTAAAAGCTCTGTATTCATTTCTTGAAAATATGTATATGCTTTGCTAAATGCTATCATTTCTGTTGTACATACGGGAGTAAAATCTCCTGGGTGTGAGAAAAATACAAGCCATTTTCCTTTGTAGTCATTTAAACATTTAGCTCCATATGTAGTAGTAGCATTAAAATTTGGTGCTTTTTGCCCTATTTTTAGATTTCCATTCATCATTAATTCATAATCCATAAAAAAATTCTCCTTTTCATACTTTTTTATATTGTATGTAAAGGAGTTTTTTTTGTTAATTAATATTGCATATTCTGGCTTTTCTTCTGCAAAATATTTTAAAGATGTAAGTGCTCTTGGCAACTCTTGAATCTCATCAAATATGATTAATGTTTTTTCAGGTTCAATTTTCTTATGATTAAGTGCTGATAAGTATTCTATAATCCTATTGGGTTCTATATTACCTTCAAATAGGTTTGCTATGTTTCCTGCATTTTCAAAATTTATATATAAAAATAATTTTTCTATACACACTATCAGCTCCTTTTATTAATCTATAATTGAATTCACATTTTCTTGATCAATAATTATAGATTTTATCACATTTTCTTGACCAATATATGTATATTATATCACGTTTTCTTGACCATATGCAAGTCTACTTGTCTTTTCTATCTCTAATTCTTTGAATAAATGATTATATCACTTTCCTTTATTTCATGACATTTACATCTTGCTTTCCATACCTTCTATATTGTGAACATTCATATCCCTTTTACTTTTGTTTTCTATTTATTTATATGCATATTATAGCATAATTACCACAAAAATTTAAACGACTTTTTTGAATTTTGCACATTTTTTCAAACGACTTTTGTCGTGTTTTATACATTTTTTCGAACGACTTTTATTATTATACAATATAATAATAAATTATTTATTAGCTACTATTATTTCTTGCTACTACAATATCAAAATAATTATCTTCTGTATCCATATTCAAGTTATCCATTATTCTGAATTTAATATTTTTCTTGTTAGCTTTTTTTAAATTTTTATTAGCTGTCTTAATCATTTCTGGTGAAAAATCCGTTCCAACAATTTCTAAAGCCTCTGGAAATTCATCAATTAATATCTCTCCTCCACCTGTTCCTAGGTTCAATATTCTAGATTTTTTTGTTGCTTTTTCATTCAATATTTTAGATATATCCCAATTTGTTAAACTCTCTGTTTCACAATTTATCTGACTAAAATCCCAATTTTTTATTTTATTATAATAATTAAATTCATTGTCTTTCATCAA
>CALXCB010000069.1 GCA_944386695.1 uncultured Clostridia bacterium
TTTATCTTCTTTTAAGTTTTTAAGAATTTGATTTATTTCCATTTATGATTTCCTTTCATTATGCTTATTAATTTGGGAAAGAATTAAATTTCAAATGAAGGTCGCCACTGCGCACAGCCAAAATTCTAATTATTTTCCAAATTATTTTAATTCTTCTAACTTATATAATTCCTTTAAAGGAATATTATTTTTTTCAGCTAATTCTTTTATACTCTCATATTCAGGATAAATATATATCTCTCCATTACTTGTTACTTTTTTTGCCTTTAATTTGCCATATTTAGTATCTATTTCTATTATTTCTCTTCCTAGTTCTGTACGAGATTCAAAGCGATATCTTATTCCTATTGTTGTGGTTTCTCTAAACATTATATTTTGTAATTTGTATATATCTTCTTTTTTACAGGCAACAGTAAGTCTATATGCTGGTCTTCCTTTTTTCATAAAAATTGGTGTATAAAATACATCTAATGCTCCATTTTGGAATAATTTTTCGGAAGTGTATCCTAATATTTCTCCAGAACAGTCATCTATATTTGTTTCCATTACAACAAAATTTTCGTTTGATTTTTCCATATTTCCATAATATACTTTTAATATGTTTGGAATTTTTAAATCTTTATAACCTGCTCCCCAGCCTATTTTTTCTGTTGTCATTGTAGGTAGTGTTGTAAATTCAGAGCTAAGTTCTGCTATAATTGCTGCACCTGTTGGTGTAACTAATTCTGTATCAACATCTATTTGTCTAAATTTAACATTTGAACTTGCAAATATTTCACTTGTTGCAGGTACTGGAACAGACATAGTACCATGAGCACATTCTATAAAGCCATATCCATCATTTACAATGCTAGAAATAATTTTGTCTGGGTTTATTTTCTTAACTAAAATTGCTGTTCCTACAATATCTACAATAGAATCTATTGCTCCTACTTCGTGAAAATGCACTTCGTCTAATGGTTTATTATGAACTTTGCTTTCTGCTTTTGCTACTCTTAAAAATATTTTTTTAGCTAAATCTTTTACATCATCATTTAAAGAACTTTTATCAATTATTTTATTAACGTCATCTAAATTTCTATGCTCATGATGATGGTGTTCATGGTGATGTTCATGCTCATGCTCTAAAATTACATCAACATAAGTACCTGTTATACCATTTTTTACTTTTTTAGAAATTTCTATTTTATAGCCATCAACATTTAATTTTTTTAATTCATTTATTAAATAATTTTCATCACCTATTATTTCTGTTAATGCTCCAAGTGTCATATTACCACTAATACCACTTGAACAGTCAAAATATAATGCTTTCAATTTTACTCCTCCTAGTCTCAAATCAGATTGGGAAAGAATTAACTTTCAAACGAAGTCGCCACCTTGCCAAAATTGTAATTCTTTTTCAATCTTTTTTAATCAACATTAATTAATTCATAATCAGTAGTTCCAGCTCCTAATTTTTCTGCTGTTTCTATGATATAAATTGCTTTTTTCTCTTCTATTCTTTGTATTAATTTTTCTTTTCCTGGATCATCTGAATTATATATAATATCAAGACAAGCTCTATCTATTGCAACTGGATCTGTACTTGCTAATATTCCTATATCTTTCATACAAGGAGCTGATGCGTTTCCATCACAATCACAGTCAATTGAGATATTGACCATTGCACTTATATAAACAATGTTTCCTTTAAAATGTCTGTGAACAGCTGTTGCTGCATCTCCCATTGATGTAACAAATTGTACTTGATCTGTCCCAAAAATATTATCTTTAGCAACTCCTGCTCCATGAATATATGATTTTCCATAAGAAGATGCACAACCAATTGATAATTGTTTTAATGCTCCTCCGAAGCCTCCCATAGCATGTCCTTTAAAATGAGACATTACTACCATTGAATCATAATTTGCTAAATGTTTTCCAACAAAATCTTTCTTAATTTGTAAACCATCTGGTATTTCTAATTCCATATCAGGTCCTTCTGAATCCATAATATCTACATTAAAGTATTTTGACCATCCATGTTCTTCCATTAATTTTTTATGTTTTTCTGTTGTATCTCTTGCTCCTAGATATGCTGTATTACACTCTACAACTGTACCATTTACTCTTTCTACTAAATTCTTTACAAATTCTGGTCTTAAGAAATTCTTATTTCCTTGTTCTCCTGAATGTAATTTTACTGCTACCTTTCCTGGTAAATTTACTCCTAATTTTTCATACATTTCTACTAAACTTTCTGGTGATATTTTGCTTGTAAAATAAACTTTTGCTTTTTCCATAATCAATTCCTCCTAAAAATTAATTTATCCAATTTTTTAAATCTTCGTCATTTTCCATTCCTGTCAATCTTTTTCCGTCTTTCCAGTTATAATTTGGATATGTTTTCTTCAAATCATTTTCTGCATATCTCATACCTGAACCACCTGAAGTACAAAATGGTATTAAAGTTTTTCCTGCAAAGTTCTTACTTTCTATAAAGGTATTTACAACTGTTGGAGCCACACCCCACCAAATAGGAAATCCTATTAAAATAGTATCATAACTACTTATATCCAAATTATTTTCTTTTATTTCTGGTCTTGAAGATTTATCTTGCATTTCAACAGATGATCTACTTTGTTTATTGTGCCAATTTAAGTCTTCATCTGTATATTTTTCTTTTGGTTCAATTTCAAATAAATCTCCATTAATTGTACTTGCAATTTTTTCTGCTATACTTTTTGTAACTCCACTAGCTGAAAAATATGCTATTAATACTTTACTCATGTTATCACCTTCCTTATCTTTATATATCTTTTAAATTTAAAAACTCAGGTCTCCTCCTCTCTTTTATTTTTTATTTTAATAACTTCTTTATACCTATAAGTGCCAATTCATAAATAGTATAATTTTTATGTGGTACATCTGCTTCTTTCATTGCTTCTTTCTGCTTGTCCGTCAATTCTACATACGGATATATACCATACATAAATGGAAAGAATGAAAATATAAAATGATCTTTTTCTTCATCATTCATATTCTTAATAAATTTGTCTATACATTTTCTAACAGTTTTTATGGCTAGAGCATAATACTTCTTAAATTCTATTAATTCTTCCATTCTACTATTTTCTTCCATATCATACATATTCATTGATAATAGTTTTAATAAATTTTTTCTTTTCTCTAGACTATGTGCTAATTTATCGGCAAATATGTCTCTGCTGATTTCAGAGTTATTTCTATATATTTCTTCTAATTCGTCTACCCATCTTTCATATTCCTTTGTTAATAATGCTAAAAATATTTCCTCTTTGGTTTGAAAATAATTATATATAGAAGTACGAGAAAATGTAGTTTCTTCTCCTATGCTTTTTATTGTTATGTCTTTAAAACTGTTATTTTTATATAATTTTTCACATGCATTTATAATTTCTTCTCTTCTAACGTCTGTTGTTTCTTTTGTCATACCTAAGTTCCTTTCTATTTTATTTTTTGACATCGTGTCAACCCAATTATTATATATCATCTTTCTGACATCATGTCAATACTTTTTTTAAAATTTTTTCTCTTATTTTATATAATTCTAGTAATTCTTGGATTTGCTTATTGTCACATAATGAAAAAATAACTAGGAATTGTTTTCTAGTTATTTTTCTTGTAGATAAACTTCCGGCTATGCCGGTAGTAACGAAGGCTTAAGCTATGTAGCAAAGCAACTCCCTTCATGATATAATATCAATATGTTTCGACGCATAATGATAAAAATAAAATGAAGGGAGTTACGTATCATGAATAGTATATTCAGTAAAAAAACTAAAGGAGAAAGCACTACATATGATACAATGTCAAGTTTATCACACACAAAGTGGAATTGCAAATATCATATAGTATTTGCACCA
>CALXCB010000070.1 GCA_944386695.1 uncultured Clostridia bacterium
GTTTTATGTTAGAAATCTTTTCATTTAATAAATCTCTTTTGCTTGTTTCCTGTTCATACATAACTTTAAAGTCACACCCTTGTATAATTTTATTTCTATAGTCTTTATACAAAGAAAATATTAATTTGTTACACTTTTCTAATTGTTTTTCATTTATCTTTAATTCTCTTTCATATTGACCTATATCTCTATTTTGATATGATTTTTCAATTAACTTGGCTATATTATCACAATTCACAATGGTTTTGAGTTTTTTGTTTAGATTACTTACTACTATTTGTGTAATAGATTGTAAATCGATTCCCTTATATCCTCTAATACAATATCCTTTTTTATGTAATATACTAGAGCAATATAATCTACTATATGAAATTGTTGTTCTATCTTTTCTATAACCAACTTTTAGTTGCATTGGCTCTCCACATTCTTTACAATACACAATTCCATTTAAAACCCATTTATGTTTATGAGATTTAGCTCTTTGGTTTAAATTTATTCTGTTTTGTACTTCATCAAAAAGTTCTTGTGATATTATTGCCTTATGAGTATTATAAGCAATTTTCCATTCATCTCTAGGAACTTGTTTTACCTTTTTAGATTTATAACTTAAATTAATTACTTTACCATATTGTGTATGTCCTAAATAAACCTTATTTTTTAATATTTTAGATATAGTGGAATAAGTCCAACCATAGTCACCATTTTTATTTTTTTCAAAACCATTATAACTAGGGCAATATACCTTATCCTTTATTAGTTTTCTTGCTATTTCTCCCATTGTATCTCCCTTGTTATACATCTGAAAAATTTTCTTTACTATTTTAGCCTCTTCTTCATTTACAACTAATCTATTCCTGTCATTTTCATCTTTCATATATCCATACGGTGCTTTAGCTGCAACATATAATCCTCTTTCTTTTCTTGCCCATACTCCACTTTTTACTTTTCTTGAAATATCTTTACTATACCAATCGTTAATTAATGTTTTAAATTGAATCATATCATTGTTTGATGATTTCAAATATGTATCAACATTGTCTAGTATGGCAATATATCGAATATTTTTTTCCAAGAAAAATATCTCTATCAAATAATTTGCTTCAAAATTGTTTCTACTTAATCTTGACAAATCCTTTGTTATAACGCAATTAACTTTTTTTCTTTCTATATCATCAAGCATCCTTTGAAAATTCGGTCTATCTGTATTTAATCCTGTATAGCCATCATCAATATATAAATCATATAATTCAAAATCGCTTCCTAAAGACTTTATTTTTTCTTCAATAATACTCTTTTGACTAACTATACTATCACTTACTTCTTTATCTCCATCTTCAACAGATAATCTTAAATATCCTGCTACTTTATACTTGTTTTTCACAATATTTACGCCTCCCATTCGTAATATTGTCTAAATTTGAAAAACAATGTTACTACATTCATATTATAATCTTTTGTAGTAACATTGTCAGCTCTTAACAAGAAAAAATATTATAAATTTTCAGATTGTAATTCTTGTACTCCATATCTTGTAATTAATTTTATTAAATTTTCCTTGCTTAATTTTTGATTGGTAACTCTTGTAATTACATTGTAATTTTTATTATCTATTGTATATATTTCTGTTTTTTCGCATTTTTCTTCTTCCATATAACAACCTCCATATTTAAGAATATGTATTAAAGAAATAAAAATGCTATTTTCTTATTAGAGGGCTACTTTTCGTTTATTTTTTTATTTCTTGGAATTATAATTTTAATTTCTGTAAATTCATTTTCTTTGCTATTTGCTTTTATTTCCATTCCTATTTCCTGACACAATCTCTTGCATAGATACAATCCAATTCCAGTTGATTTTTTTTGATTTCTTCCATTTGTTCCAGTAAATCCTTTATCAAAAATTCTATCTATTTCACTTGTCTTTATTCCTATTCCATTATCTTTAATATTTAAAATAACATTTTCTTTATTTTCATAAATAGTTATTACAATATTTGCATTTTTTTCTTTTCTATATTTAATTGCATTTTGTATAATTTGATTTATAATAAATTCTAACCATTTTTCATCAGTATAACAATTTGTATTAATATTATTTAATTCTACTTTCATATTATTTTGTATCATTATCTTTTTATTTCTAGCTAATACATTTCTTATTACATTATTCAAATTAATATTTTTTATCATAAAATCATTTGAAACTTGATCCATTCTTGCATAAAATAATGCCTGTTCTACAAAATTGTTTACCTCTTCTATTTCTTCATCAATTTTAGCCGTTATATCTGATTTATTATTTTCACATAGTAATTTTACTGATGTAATTGGTATTTTTATTTCGTGTACCCAACTTTCAATATATTCTTTATAATCTTTCTGTTGCTGTTTTATAGTTGATATATTTTCTAGCATTGATTTATTTGCCTTTTTTAAAATTCTATAATAAGCAAGTCTTTCTGCTCTGTTTGGCTTTGGCATAATTTCAGTTATCAAATACTTTTCCGTTAAATTATCCATCATTTTATCTATATCTTTTAAATATTTATTTGATTTCAGATAACTAATAATAAAACCTGCACAAAAGAAAATTGTTGATATGGCAATAACTATAAGAATAGCTGGTATTTCTGTTTCCATTGCTTTTAAATATATTGAAATTAAAATAATATATATATTAAAAGTTAATATATAATATATTTTATCTTTTATATATTTCGTGAACTTCATAGTTTATATCCTTGTCCTCTCTTTGTTTCTATGAAATTTTCTATTCCTAATTCTTTTAATTTTTCTCTAATTCTTGTTATAATAACACTCAAACTGTTGTCATCTGCATAAACTTCATTATCCCAAAGATAATTAATTATATCCGCTCTTGGAACTATAATATCTTTATTTTTTAATAAATAATATAATGTCTTAACCTCTGTTTTAGTTAATTCTATTTCTTTATCTTGATATTTTATTGTTGATTTTAATATATCTAATATAACACCCTTATATTCAATTTTACTTTCTTTTTGTTCATTTTGATATGTTCTATTTAATATATTTTGTATTCTCGCTAACAATATTGGCACATTATATGGCTTTTCTATATAATCATCTCCACCCAACATTATTCCTTTAAGTTCATCCATAGAATTATTCCTACTTGTTACAAATATTATTGGAATCTTTGATACTACTCTTACTTTACTACAAATTTCATATCCACTTTTATTTGGCAAATTTATATCTAATAATACAAGATGAGCATTTTCTTTTATTATCTTATCTGCAACATTATCAAAATCTTCTATTAATTTAACTTTATGCCCACTATTTTCTAATAATATTTTTAATTCTTCCCTTATTTCTTTATCATCTTCAACAATAATAATCTTAAACATTTCATACACTCCCATAGCATTATAGCATGTTTATATTTATTTTAAAATATATAATTATAATTTCTCTTCTAATCTCTTTGTTGTTTTGTAATATAATTAATTTTCTCCATGATAATTATTCTTCTTTATTTTTATATATTTTATATGCTATTTTATAAGATATAAAATACATAATTATTGTGCTTATAATTAATATCCATACACCAAATTTAGTTATAAAATTATT
>CALXCB010000071.1 GCA_944386695.1 uncultured Clostridia bacterium
ATAATCAAGTATTTTTACTAAAATTTTTTTATTTTTTATTTACTTATCTAATATTCGATAAATTTAGTAATCTTTTCACAAAAATAGTGCTAAATTTTTAATAAATTTAACACTATTTTATAATCATTTTAATTTACGTTATTGATTTCTTCATTTGCTATAATCTCTATACTTACTACTTTTCCGCCATCATTAGTTCTCATTAAAGTAACTCCTTGCGTTGCTCTTCCTAATACACTGATTTCTTTAACATTCATTCTGATTATAGTTCCAGTATCTGTAATAAGCATTATATCTTCTGTTTCGTCTGCAATCTTAACACCAACTAATTCTCCTGTTTTTGGAGTGACTTTATATGTGATTACTCCTTTTCCGCCTCTTTGTTGAACTCTATATTCATCTAATTCTGTACGTTTTCCAAAGCCATTTTCTGTTATAGCAAGAAGAGTTGCCTTACTGCTAACTATAATTGATTCCATTCCAATTACTTCGTCATCATCACTAAGCCTTATTCCTATAACTCCTTGTGAAATTCTACCTATTGGTCTTACTTCTTTTTCTTCGAAGGTTATACATAAACCTTTACGAGTAACTAGAACAACATTATCCTGACCATCTGTTAATTTTACAGAAATTAGTTCATCATCATCTTTCAATGTAATACTTAAAAGACCGGTTTTTTTAGCAGAATCATATTCCTTTAATGCTGTCTTTTTAATTAATCCATTTTTAGTAGCCATTAATAAATATTTTCCATCTGCAAAATTTTGTATTGGTATAACAGCTGAAATTTTTTCTCCTGCATCTAAACTTAATAAATTAACAATTGCTGTTCCCTTAGCTGTTCTTCCAGCTTCTGGCAATTCATAACCTTTAAGTTTATAAAGTTTTCCTTTATTAGTGAAAAATAGTATTAAATCATGTGTTGAAGATGTAAATATTTGTTTCACAAAATCTCCTTCTCTTGTTGCAATTCCTGTTATTCCTTTTCCTCCTCTTCTTTGATTTTTATATGTATCTATTGGCATTCTTTTTATATATCCAAAATGAGTTAAAGCAATAACTATTTGTTCTTCTTTTATTAGATCTTCGACATCAATTTCACCTTCAGCAGGTTGTATTTTTGTCTTTCTTTCATCACCAAATTTATCTCTTACCTTTATAAGTTCTTCTTTTATAACTTCAAATACTAAATGTTCACTACTTAAAATTTCTTTTAGACGTGCAATTAATTTCATTAATTCGTTATATTCTTCTTCTATTTTTTCACGTTGCAAACCAGACAATGTTCTTAATCTCATATCTAAAATTGCTTGCGCTTGAATATCTGTAAGTTTAAATCTTTCCATTAATCTTTCTTTTGCATCATCATAAGCATTTCTGATTATTTTTATAACCTCATCTATATTATCTATAGCAATTCTTAAACCTTCTAAGATATGAGCTCTAGCTAAAGCTTTATCTAATTCAAATTTAGTTTTACGAAGAGTGACATCTTTTCTATGATCTAAATAATAATCTAAACATTGTCTCAATGTTAATACTTTTGGTTCTCCATTTACTAAAGCTAACATAATTACACCAAAGCTTGTCTGCATCTGAGTATTTTTATATAGCTGATTTAGAACTACTTTCGCATTAGCATCTTTTTTTAATTCGATTACTACTCTTACTCTTTCATTTCTGTCTGATTCATCCCTTATTTCAGAAATACCTTCTAACCTTTTTTCTCTAACAAGATGAGCCATATTTTCAATAAGTTTTGCTTTATTTACTTGATATGGAAGTGAGCGAACAACTATTTTTTGTTTATTATTACTCATTTCTTCTATCTCTGCTTCTGCTCTTAATGTTATTTTTCCTCTACCTGTTTTGTATGCTTGTTTTATTCCATCGAGACCTAAAATTATTCCTTCTGTTGGAAAATCTGGTCCTTTTATAACTTGCATTAAATCGTCATCAGAAACTTCGTCTTCGTCTATAATTTTAATTAAACCATTTATTACTTCTGTCAAATTATGTGGAGGAATATTCGTTGCCATTCCTACTGCAATACCCGATGAACCATTTACAAGTAATGCCGGAATTTGTGCTGGTAAAACAGTTGGTTCTTGAAGTCTTGCATCAAAGTTTGGCATAAAATCAACTGTATTTTTTTCAATATCTGTTAGCATATACTCTGCTATTTTTGACATTCTTGCCTCTGTATAACGATATGCAGCTGGTGGATCTCCATCTACAGATCCAAAGTTTCCGTGACCATCAATTAACATATATCTCATAGAGAAATCTTGTGCTAGTCTAACCATCGCATCATAAACAGATGCATCTCCATGTGGATGATATCTACCTAAAACATCTCCAACTGTTGTTGCAGACTTTCTATACGGTTTGTCTGGTGTCAAACCATCTTCATACATTGTATATAAAATTCTTCTATGTACTGGTTTTAAACCATCTCTAACATCTGGAAGAGCACGAGAAACTATAACACTCATTGCATAGTCAATATAGGCTGTTCTCATTTCTTCTTCAATGTCTCTTTCAATTATTTTTCCATCTTGTCTTTCTGCCATTGTTTCTACCTCTTTTCAATATTTTTTTACATCATGTATTATACTAAATCTAAAAAAAATTTGCAAGAAAAAATCTGTAAAAATTACGGACATTGAAATGATTTTATAGATTTAATTTACTCGCTAATTCTATTTCTTCATCTGCCAATTCAAAATTTTGTCCATTATTTTTTATTAAATTATGGATATTTTCAACATATCTAGCAGCTTTTAATGTATTTTCTATCGGTACTAATTCTTTTAATTCATTTTCCATTTTAGTATATTCTTTTTCCATTCCATCAAAATTTTTCTGCTCAAAATATTCTTTCCAGTTTTCTATATAATTTTGAACATTTTCTGCACCATTTATTTGATTATTTAGTGTTGCTTCTATATTTCTCTCTACATTTGATAGTATTGAAGTTTTTCCATTTCTTAATATATTACTAACATCATTGCTTATTTTCCCGGTATCTTCAACTTTATCTATAACAGTATCTAAAATATCTGATATTTTATCTATGACGCCACCATTTTTTATTGTATTTTGTAATTGTCCTATGTCTTCAAAATTCCCAGAAAAAATACCTATTGCTTGTTTTCCTGTTTCTATTACAGAATCAACAGATTTTTTCACACCATCTTTTAACCCATAATTTATTAAATTATCTTTTAAATCAATTATTTCATCTTCTACTAAGTCTGGCAATAAATATCTTAAACCTATATCTATACCATTATTTATGGTTTTCCAAAGAGTACTATTTAAAAAATCATTTTTATTATTATTTTGTTCAATATTCAAATTTTCATTTTGTTCTAATTCCATATTTATTTTTCCTTTCTAAAAATGCAATTATTTATATTAATTAAAAATTAAATCTTTTTATTTTGGATTTTCATGCTTCGATTTTTTTAATTATTTTTAAATATTCTTTTTTTAATTTTTTATTTTCTTTTTTATATTTATTTTTTTTATTTATTTAAAAATTTTAAAAAAAATTTTTTTTTATATAT
>CALXCB010000072.1 GCA_944386695.1 uncultured Clostridia bacterium
AAATCTTTAAAATATATATCTTCCTCTAATTGAACTATTTGTTTTTTATTTTTTGGATTTATCATTTTTTGAACTTTATCTATATTTGAAATTATTTTTTCTTCTGTAATTACCATCCTTACATTTACTATGCCAGATCTAGACATTGTAAACTTCCCTCCTTTGTTATTATTTTAATGTACTTTACTACATGAATTACTTTTATTATACTCTACTTCCCTAAAAACTACAAGAAATTTTAAAAAACTTTTTATTACATTTTTATTACATTTTTATTACATTTTTATTACATTTTTATTACATTTTTATTACATTTTTTTACAAAAATATCACATAGACATTATTTTTTCCATCTCAATATTTCTCTTTATTTTTAGTGTAGTTGTTTTGACCAATTCTTCATCTGTTAAAATTAATTTTTTGACATATTTATATTTAGGCATTGTTTTATTTACTTCTTTTACCCAATTCCAAATTTTTTCTCTTAATTGTTCTTCTGAAATTTCTCCATATGTCTTATTAATATATTCTTTATTATAAACTACCTTCACTGATAAAGTTACATTACCATCTTCTGTAGGCATTCCGAATACCATGCATTCGTCTATCATTTCTGATTTATTTATTAAACTTTCTATTTCCTCTGGATATACATTTTTTCCATTTTTCAATACAATAACAAATTTTTTTCTTCCAGAAATATAAATATATCCATCTTTATCTATTTTAGCTAAATCTCCTGTACGGAACCAGCCATCTTCGGTAAATGATTCTTTATTAGCCTCTTCATTATCATAATATCCCATCATTACAGATTTACCTTTTACTAAAAGTTCTCCTATTCCTTGTTCATTTGGCTCATCTATTTTTACTTCTACACTTGGCAATTTTTTTCCTATTGAGCCTAATCTTTTTTGATGAGTTAACTCTGCTGCTACTACTGGTGATGTCTCTGTAAGACCATAACCTTGTAACAAATTAAACCCTAAATTCCAAAAACCTTTTTCTTTTTCTGGGTCTAAAGCTGCTCCTCCAGCTACCATTATTCTTATACAGCCACCTAAGTTATCGTGTATTTCTTTAAATAATTTTTTTCTAATATCTATTCCTACTTTTAATAAAACATTACTTATTTTTATTCCTTTTTTTACAGTTGATAACTTTCCTTTTTCTTCTATTGCTTTTATTAATTTGTCATACATTTTTTCAAATACAACTGGAACACATATTATTGCAGTTATTTTAAAGTTTTTAAGTTCATCTGCAATATGTCTTACACCTTTTGAAAATATTATACTACAACCTACAGATATAGGATATAGATATCCAACTGTGCATTCAAATGTATGGTGTAAAGGTAAAAATGATAGGAATCTATCTGTCTCATTAATTTCAAAAACATTTCCGATATCAATTATATTTGTACAAATATTTTGATGTGATAACATAACTGCTTTTGATTTATTTGTAGTCCCTGATGTAAATAACATTATATTCATCTCTTCATTATTAATCTTACTATCTAAAAATTCTCTATTTCCGTTTTCTAATAATTCTTTTCCTTTTGACACTATTTCTTTTTGAGAATATTTATTAAAATCATTTTTTTCTAAATCCATTGATATAAAATATTTTAATTTGGTATTGCCTTGTTTTTGTATTTTTGCCATAACTTCATTATATTTTTCAGAATAAAATATTGCTTCTACTTCTGAACGTATAATTAAACTTTCTATTTCATTACCTGGTAATGCTTTATCTAGTGGAACTACAACTCCTGTACCACAGCAAATTGCTAAATATGCAACTTCCCATTCATATCTATTTTCTCCTATTATGGCTATTCTCTTTCCTTTTAACCCCATTTCTATTAATGCTGTACCTAAGTAATTTACATCATCACAGAATTGGCTATATGTAATAACTTTAGATTCTTCTAAACTTTCTCCATCTAAATAGTAAGCTGGCCTATCTCCATATGATTTTTTTACTTGACTTAACATTTCTTTTAAATTTTCAAATTTTATTTTTTTATCTGACATTTTTTATTTCACCCTTAACCCATTTATTATTGTATTTTCAAATTCTTTATAAATCTTTAACACTTCAAAATTTTCTGGCTCTTTTAATTTATAAACTAGTGTTGAGGCAATTAGTCCATAAATTTCAGATGCGTATAATTTTGCATTGCCTTGTTTTATCTGTCCTTTTTCCATACCTTGGGTTACAATCCCTTCTATTTTATTTATATATTCATAAATGTATTCTTTACATTTTTGATTTCTTTTTTCGCTTCCGTAAAATTGACTTAACAGTATTGTAATTATATCCTCATATTTTTTTACTATTTTTATTTGAATTAAAATAATAGCTTTTATTTTATCAATATAATTTTCGTACTTAGATGTTTTTATATCTACACTGTTTTGTAATAATTTTATACCTTCTGATACAAGAAAATCAAAAATTTCTTCTTTACTAGAAAAATGATAGTATAATGTTCCTTTTGCAACTCCAACTGTAGCTGTTATTTCTTCTATACTTGTATTCTCATATCCTTTTTCAGCAAATAATTTCATTGAAATTTCAAATATTTTTCTTTTTGTTTTATTCAAAACTCAACCTTCTTTCATTTCACAATTTTACGCTATTATTATATATAAATATTTAAAATTTTGCAATAGTTAAGTCATTATTTAATTTCATAGATTTTAATTTCACAATTACTTAATTGTGGATTTTCTATTACTCCATCTTCGTCTACGCCTTCAAAATACCCATTTATAGCTCTAATTACTCCTCCATGTGAAATTAATAATATATTTTTATTTTTGTATTTTTCTTTTATACTATCTAGTAATCCCCATACTCTATTACACAAATCTTTTATAGGTTCTATTCCTTTATAATCTAAATTCAAATTATAATTGTGCAGCATCTGTGAATTGACAACTTCATCTTCAATTAATTTTCTTACTTTACCTTCAAATTCACCATAACCTCTTTCCTCTAGGGCTTTATCAAATATTATAGGGCATTTGAGGTTGCTATTTATAATTTCTGCTGTTTCTTTAGCTCTTTTTAATGGTGAACTTATAATTAAGTCAATATCATATTTTGCTATCAAATCTCTTATTGTTTTTGCTTGTTCTCTGCCCTTTTCGTTTAATTCTATATCTGTTTTTCCTTGAATTCTTCCTTCCAGGTTCCACTTGGTTTGCCCATGTCTAACAACATAAATTTTCATACGCAAAATTTCCTTTACTTATTTTTATATTCTATATTAATGTTTTTTATTATTCTTTAGCATTTTTCCTTCATTATTTATTTTAATCTATCTTTTCTACATATATTTCATCATTTACTGCTACTACTGTATAACTATTTATATTTTCTAATTCTTTT
>CALXCB010000073.1 GCA_944386695.1 uncultured Clostridia bacterium
AAAATACTGTTTTATGAAATGATTTATAATATGCAGGGATGAAATATATTTTAGAGCGTATGCCAACTACGAACTTGCAGATCGGGGGTTCGAGTCCCTCCAGGCGCACCAAAGAAAAATCTTTATAGAGCTTTTTGAAAGTCTTGATATAATTTAATTTTAAGATAACGAAAATTTTGATAAATGTAGAAATCTTAAACCGTTTCAAAAGAAGCGGTCTTTTTTGGGTAATGAAAACATAGACATACTTTAAAAGTATGTCTATGTTTTTGAATGGACTTATTATATTAAAAGTATAAAAAATTTTATCTTGGAAAAGCCTTTGAAATTGCAAAAACAAATCCTATACAAAATAGTGCAACTCCAATAAGTAAAAAACCTGAAAAGAAGATATGTGTGGATCTGCAATCTGAAGGGTTTTGTGGATTGTAATAAATCTGTATTGTTTGACCTTCATTCATACCATAATAATATTCTCCTAATTTTTCATTATATTCAATATTATCTACAGTATAAGATACATATACATCCGTATTTAAAGTGTCAAAATCATCAATAGATCTATATGTATGTATTTGAGTGATGATAGCATCTGTAGTTGAAGCAGCTTTTACATATTTAAAATGATTTATTTGAAGAGTAATTCCATATACTGCAAGAAAAATACCTAAAATTAAAAACATTATTTGTAATATAGTCTTTTTTAATATCATAATACCCCCTTATAAAACAAATTTTAGCATATCAAACTAATAAATTCAATAAAAAATTCTTTAAAAAACAAAAAACATATAATATTATATTTATTTAAAATGGCTTAAAAATAAGAGGTAATAAAGTGTATTTTTTTATTTATATAAAAGAGTAATTTTACGATTTTTCACTTCAATAAATTTTTCGTCTTTTAAATGCTTTAATTCCCTAAACATTGCGGATCTATTAATACCAAGATAATCAGCTAAATCTTTAAAAGAAAAAGGCAAATAAATACTATTTAAACGATTTTTTTTATGTTCAATTTCAAAAAACTCAAGAAGTTTTTCTCTTATTTGCTTCTTTTCTAAAATTTTAATTCTTTCATTTTTTTCTCGCATTTTAATATTTATAATATCAAATAAATTTCTAAAAAAAGTATTAAAATAATTATGAGACAAATTTTTAGGATTAATTAATTTAGCATAGTCAATAACTAAAACAGAAGTATTCTGTTTTGCAATTATTTGATAATTTTCACTATTAGTCAAAGAAATATTAGAACCAAATATACTATCTTTATAAAGATTTTCTATTACAATTTCATTTCCATTATATTCAATATTTAAAATTTGTGCATAACCATCTAAAATAATACCAACAATATTTTCATTTTTTATTGTAGGTAAAACTTCTTGATTTTTATTAAATTGATAGATATGAACACCTAATAAATCAAACAATTTATTTTTTTGAGATTTTGTTAATCCTTCAAATGGAGTAGTCATAGTAATCACCCAAAAACATTTTAACAAAAAAATAAAAAAGGTGCAAGTGCGACTTGTATATTTAAAAAATTATCTATAATATTTAAACATCAAAAATAATTTAATGAGGAGGAACAAAAGAGATGAAAATTGTAAAAAGGGATGGACATATAGTAGACTATGATCCGCAAAAGATTAGGGAAGCAATAGGTAAAGCAAATAACGAAGTTAGAGGAAGAGAAAAAGTTTCTAAAGAGCAAATAAAAGAAATTATAAATTATATAGAAGAATTAAATAAAAAAAGGATATTAGTTGAAGATATACAAGATATAATTGAAGAAAAGTTAATGGAATTTGGTAAATATCAATTAGCTAAAAAATATATAACATATAGATATACAAGAGAATTAGTAAGAAAAGCAAATACAACAGACAAAACTATAAAAGAACTAATAGAAGGAGAAAATGAATATTGGAATAGTGAAAATTCGAATAAAAATGCACAAGTTGTAACAACACAAAGAGACTATTTAGCTGGAATAACAAGTACAGATATAACCAGAAGATTTTTACTTCCAGAAGAAATAGTTGAAGCACATGATAAAGGAATTATACATTTTCACGATGCAGATTATTTTGCACAAAATGCTTTACACAATTGTGAATTAATTAACTTAGATGATATGTTACAAAATGGAACAGTAATAAATGGAGTTATGATAGAAAAACCCCATAGATTTATTACGGCAGCCACAATTGCAACTCAAATAATACTTGCAGTTACTTCATCAAGTTATGGAGGAGCAACAGTTTCACTTTCACATTTAGCACCATTTGTAAGATTTAGTTATGAAAAATATTACAAAAAATATGAAAAAAGAAATCTTAGTAAAGAAGATTGTGAAAAATTTGCCAAAGAAGACACAAGAAAAGAAATAGAAGATGGAGTACAAACATTTAATTATCAAGTAAACTCAATGACCAATACGAATGGGCAAGCACCATTTTTATCAGTTTGTATGTATTTAGGAGAAACCGAAGAATACAAAGAAGAACTAGCTTTAATAATAGAAGAATTTTTAAAACAAAGGATATTAGGCTTTAAAAACGAAAAAGGTGTATATATAACACCAGCATTTCCAAAACTTTTATATGTTCTTGAAGAAGATAATATACATGAAGACAGTAAATATTGGTATTTAACAAAGCTTGCTGCTGAATGTACAGCAAAAAGAATGGTTCCAGATTATATTTCTGAAAAAGTGATGAAAGAATTAAAGAAAAATGAATTAGGTGATGGTGAATGCTATCCTTGTATGGGATGCAGATCATTCTTAACTCCAGACAGAACAATGAGCTTAGGAAATATTGCAAAAGCTAAAAATTATGTTGAAGGAAAAGGAAAATATTACGGAAGATTTAACCAAGGAGTTGTTACTATAAACTTGCCAGATATAGCACTTTCTGCTGATGGAAACATGGATGAATTTTGGAAAATATTTGATGAAAGATTAGAACTATGTCATAAAGCTTTGCAAATAAGACATAAAAGATTAAGTACTGTAACTAGTGATGTAGCGCCTATATTATGGCAAAATGGAGCATTGGCAAGATTAGAAAAAGGAGAATCAATTCACGAATTATTACACCATGGATATTCAACAATATCTTTAGGATATGCAGGTTTATATGAATGTGTTAAAGTTATGACAGGACACTCTCATACAGATAATGGAGAAGGTAAAGAATTCGGATTAAAAGTAATGCAACATTTAAATGATGCAACAGCAAAGTGGAAAAAAGAAGAAGATATAGATTATTCTGTTTATGGTTCCCCAATAGAGTCTACAACATACAAATTTGCTAAATGCCTAAAAGAAAGATTTGGAACAGTC
>CALXCB010000074.1 GCA_944386695.1 uncultured Clostridia bacterium
TTGTTATTGAATTTGGTCTTGTCTCATCTCTATTGTTCTTGTCTTCCCAAATTTTTTCTACTGGTATTTCTACTTTTCCTGGATTATGTGTATTTGTTACTACAAATCCATTTGTCATATCTCCTGTTATTTCTACTTCATATCCTTCTGGTACATTTTCTTCTACTACTTTGTATATTACTTCTTCTCCATTTTGATATTTTGGTAAATCTTCAAATACATATGTTGGCCATGTGTTTGTATCGCTACCTTCAGACTTTACTCTTGCCTTAGGTACATCAGATTCTACTCCTCCTTCTGCTGTTAATGTAAGGGTTTTATATAATTGATCATTTGCATATAGTTTTATTATAATTTCTTCTGGTCTTATTCCATCTTGATTATTATTATCATCCCAAACTTTTGTTACTGGTATATCTATTGTTTCAGTTATATATGTATTTGTTATTTGGAATCCATTAGTAGCACTTCCTGTTATAGCTACATTATATTCATCTGGTACATCTTCTTCTATTACCGTATACTCTATTTCTTGTCCATTTTGAAGTTTTGGTAAATTGGTAAATGTGTATTTCCAACCATTTTCTTCATTTAATATTTCTGTTGCTACTACACTTTGACCATTCATTAAGCTTACTCTTATTGATTTAGGTCTTGTTCCGTCTTGGTTATTACCATCATTCCAAATTTTTATAACTGGTATATTTATTAGTTCAGGTTCTATGATTACTACTTCATAATCATCATCGTCTTCTTCTCTTTGTTCTTTATTTTTTTCTTCAACATTTTTTGGTGTAGAGTCTATATCTTCTGGTATATCATTTCCATCTTTATCTTCGTATTTTGTTATTTCTGCTGTATTTATTAATTTTGTTTCGGATGGCGCATTATCACTTACTTTACATAGTATTTGTAAATCTCTATAATCTAATCCTGATCCTGCTCCATCATCTGTTTCCTTGTCAAATGCTTTTAATAAGTTTTGCGTTCCATTTTCATATGATAGATATTTTGTTGTTACTGTTCTTCCATCTTCACTAACTTCCCATCCATAAGCATTATTAAAATCACATTCTACATATTCTAAATATTCTGGTAAATAATCTTTTACTTCTCCTGCATATACATCTGCTTCTCCTTCATTATATATTCTTATGTTATATAATACATAACTTTGCTCTGGTACTGTTAAAGGATCTTTTACCATTGTATATGTTGCATCATGACATTCTTCATTATCTCTTAACTCTACTGTATCTACTTTTGTTGCTCTTGTATATGGATTTGTCTTACTTCCTATATGTCCATCTGCTGTTATATATTCACCATCATCTATTTGTGCATCTTCACTCACTGCTGTTATGAATTTTGTTAATGCTAAGTCTACTTTTGCTGGTTTTACTACTATAACTTCAAAGTCGTCATCATCTTCTCTTCCTGGGAAATAGTCATCTTTGTCTGTGTATACATCTTTATCATTGTTTCCATTATGATTGTCTCCTCCGTGATATCCTGTGTATTTATCTCCCGTTGTTGTTTGCTCTACTTCTGGACTATTTGTTGTTGCTGAATCTCTATCAGTTGTTACTTCTTCTTGTGTTTCTGAATTATATTCTTTTGTTATATATGCTATATTTGTTAAATATGTATTTGTTTCTGTTGATGGTGTTTGAGTTACTTCACATTCTATCTCTATTGTTTCTGATGATAATGTATCTCCTCCATCATATGCTTCCAATACATTTTTACTTACATTTGTAAATGTTATTGTATTTGTTGCTTCATCATATACATATGTATAGCTTATTTTTCCTGATGTGTAGGTTCCTGTACTTTCTTTTGCCTTTAATCCTTCTGGTAATTTGTCTACTATTGTTTCTGCATATCCGTCCATATCTCCTTCATTGTATACTGTTATTGAATATGTAACGATATCTCCTTTTTCTACTACAACTGGATCTTTTCTATGGTTATATGTTGCTGTTCTATTTTTTTCTATATCTTCTGCTACATATGTTATATTTCTTGTTGCTGTTTCTCCTGCTTCATTTATTACTTGCTTAACTTCTCCACTTGCATCTGTTATTTTTGTTATTGTTTTTCTTAGGGCTAAGTCAAATGTACTGTAAGTATTTGTTATTTTATAGCCTTCTTCTGCATTTCCCTCTATTTCTGTTGTATAATTTTCAACCGGTGCTTCTTCTACTGTATATACTATTTCCTTTCCATCTTTGTATTTATCTAAATCTGTAAATTCATATTTCCAGTTTCCTTCTGCATCTGCAGTTACTTCTTGTCTTTTTATTTCTGCTCCATCTGCTTTTAATATTAATGTTATTGAAGTTGGTCTTGTGTTATCCATGTTGTCCCTATCGTTCCAAATCTTCTCTACTGGTATATTTACCTTTTCTGTTAGATATGAATTTGTTATTGTTGTTCCATCTACTACTTTTGTATATCCTTCTGGTACTTTTGTTTCGTCTACTGTATATATTATTTCTTGTCCATCTTTATATTTATCTAAGTCTCTCCATGTATATGTTGTTTGATTTGCTCCCAATGTTTGTGTATTTGTATATACTATTTCTTCTCCTACTTTTCCTATTAAGGTTACCTCATATTCTGCTCTTTTTCCATCTTGGTTGTTATTATCTTCCCAGATTTTGTTTACTGTTACTTCTGTTGTTTCTGGAGCATATTTATTTGTTATGTTAAACCCATTATATGTTGTTGTATATCCTGATACTACCTCTTCTTGAACACTATATTCTATTTCTTCCCCATCTTCATATTTTGGTAAGTCTGTAAAGCTATATGTCCAATCTGGTGCTTCTGCTGTCGCTGTTTTTCCTGTTTCTTCTCCATTTGCATACAATACTACTGTTATACTTTCTGGTCTTTTTCCATCTTGATTATTATTATCCTGCCATGTTTTTGTTCCTGTTATATCTATTGTTTCTGTTTTATGTGTATTTGTTATTGTTGTTCCTGATACTACTTTTGTATATCCTTCTGGTACTTTTGTTTCATCTACTGTATATATTATTTCTTGTCCGTTTTTATATTTGTCTAAGTTTGTCCATGTATATGTTGTTGTACTTTCTCCTAATGTTTGTGTATCTCTATATACTTCTTCTGTTCCTATTTTTCCTATTAATGTTACTTCATATTCTGCTCTTTTTCCATCTTGGTTATTATTGTCTTCCCAAATCTTATTTACTGTTACTTCTGTTTTTTCTGGTATATATGTATTTGTTATATTATAACCATCATATTCTGTTTCATATCCTGCTACTGTTTCTTCTTTTATACTATATTGTATTTCCTGTCCATTTTCATATTTTGGTAAATCTGTAAAACTATATGTCCAATTTGGTGCTTGTACTGTTATTGATCTATCTGTTGCTTCTCCGTTTGCATATAATACTACTGTTATACTTGATGGTCTTTTTCCATCTTGATTATTATTATCCTGCCATGTTTTTGTTCCTGTTATATCTATTGTTTCTGTTTTATGTGTATTTGTTATTGTTGTTCCTGATACTACTTTTGTATATCCTTCTGGTACTTTTGTTTCATCTACTGTATATATTATTTCTTGTCCGTTTTTATATTTGTCTAAGTTTGTCCATGTATATGTTGTTGTACTTTCTCCTAATGTTTGTGTATCTCTATATACTTCTTCTGTTCCTATTTTTCCTATTAATGTTACTTCATATTCTGCTCTTTTTCCATCTTGGTTATTATTGTCTTCCCAAATCTTATTTACTGTTACTTCTGTTTTTTCTGGTATATATGTATTTGTTATTGTTGTTCCTGATACTGCTTTTGTATATCCTGCCGGTACTTTTGTTTCATCTACTGTATATACTATTTCTTTACCATCTTTATATTTTGACAAATTATTCCATGTATATGTTATTGTTTCTGCATTTAATTTTTGAGTATTTCTATAAATTTCTTGATTATCTACTTTTCCTATTAATGTCACTTCATATTCTGCTCTTTTTCCATCTTGATTGTTTACATCATTCCATACTTTATTTACAGTCATATTTGTTAATTCAGAATTAACAGTTAATGTCATAGTTTCATTTTGTGGCGTTACTTCTACAACTGGTTGTTCAGCTTTTGTTGTTGATATCCATAATTTTTTTTCATTAGATTTATATGTTCCCTCAAAATCTATTTTTATATTATTACCTGTTATACTTGAAGTTGGAATTGCTATATAAAAATTTTCTCCAATAGAACTACTTATTGTTTTATCTTCTTGTCTATTTCCATTTTGATCTGACAAATATGCTCCAGTACTTGTGCTATTATTTACCTTTATTGTATTTATTAAATTATATACAGAATCTCTTTCTTTTTCTATCTTTATTGGTCCCACTACAAAATAATTTGTATTGTTAACAGTTTTTGTTTCTATATTAGCATTTTCCGGCGAAATTGTTAGCGGATTTGTTGTTGTGTCTACATCTTCCATATTTTCTGCATAATTATTTGCTGCATCTATTAAATATTCACATAATATTGATGCTTGCTCTTGTTTCCATCTGCCTACCGTTGCTAAACTTCCACTGATATTTGTTTCTTCAGAAAATACTTCATTCAAAAGAGAAGGCCAATTATTCGCATTTGTGTCACTTGTACCATTTGAACATAATAATTGTAGCCATTGATCTTTTATATTATATGTTTCACTATTGTTACTATTATTTTCTAGGTAATTTGTATAATACCATATTGCTGCTTGTTGTGCTACTTCTACCATTTCATCCGGCAATTCTACTGTATGAAAATTACCTGATGGATCTTCATAATCATATCCTTCTAATGATACTGCCAAATCAGCTCCCATATCCCTTAATTTTGACGTATAATCATACCCATCTTGTGGCACATATTTATATGTGTAATCATCCGTTTCTTCTGGTCCAAAAAATCCTTCTACTATTTTTTTACCATAAACTATACCTGCTTTTGCTAATAAAGCTCGTTTTTGTTCTAGATTTTCTTCTTTTGTTGCAGTATTATCTGGTATATATATGTTATCTAATATCCATAATATTTGTGGTAAATATTTACTTTTCGCTATATTAGTATATTCATCTGCTAATACCGTATCTGCTTTTAGTATCTCTATATCACTTTGTGAATTTAAATCATATGATCTATTATATGTTACAATTGCATTAGTACCACCTGCATTTAGATTGTTCCAAGTTTCTCCTGCTGTTGCATTTAGGCAATAGAAATTTGTTCCTACCACTCTACTTTCATTCATTGACATCAATTGGAAGATTCTACGATGTGTTTCCTTTCCCACGGTGTTTAATGCATATCCATTTGTAGTTTCACCATTTACATATCTAAATGGTGATAAGGCTATTTCAATTTCTTCATCTTTATAAGCAAAACTTTGTGTAATACCCAATCCTATTAGAGATATTACTAATATACTTAATACTTTAATCAAAAATTTTTTAACTTTCATAATTAAAACTTCCTTACCCATATTATTTTCTCGATTTTATTGTACTATGTCTTATATCTTTTTACAATAGGGTTATTAATTATTTCTTTTATATTTCATTATATCTCTTACGGATAGTTCTTTTTCAGGTTTTTTTACATTTTCATGACAAAAATAGAGTAAAAACTTTTACATTTTTACTCTATCTTGTTTATATTTTTTATAATACAAATTTCTTAATCAATATTATTCCTCCAGCAAATACCATTAAGATTATTGCTCCTGCTGAAACATACATCATTATATTTCCTATTAAACCTGTTGAGATTGATAGTAATACTTGTGCTTCATCTATATCATCTTCTCCTGGTACTTGGTTGTCTGGTGTTGAATCTCTATCTGGTACTCCCTCATCATTATAGTCTTCTGATATTTCTGCTGTATTTGTTTTTAGTCCTAAATTGTCACTGCCATTTATCCATCTAAATATTACTGTTACTTCTGCACTCTCTCCTGGTTGTAATAATGTGTTTTCTAATAATCTTGTTGATATTACATTATTTCCTTCATCTGTCCATCCTTCATTGTCTTCTTCATAGAATCTTAGTCCTTCTGGTACATAGTCTGTTATTTCTTTTGCATATCCCGCTATGTCCCCTTCATTTGTTACTTTTATTGTATATCCAAATCTTACTATTGTTGAATCTAGTTTCTTTCTATTGATTTCTACTTTTGGAATAATATCTGTTTCATCATTTCCTGTATTTCCTGTTTGGGTTTCTGTTGTTACTCCATCTTCTGTTACATATACTGTTGATACATATTTTAATAGATTTAAGTCAAATGTTTTTATTAGTATTATTTCATTATCTTCGTCATCTTCTTTTGGCTCGTCTTCTACATTGTCTGGTGTTGAGTCTGTATCTTCTGGTATTTCTTCTCCTTCTTCGTCTTCATATTCTGTTATTTCTGCTATATTTACTATATTTGTGTTTGATGGTGCTTTATCATTTACCCTACATAATATTTGTAAGTCTCTATAATCTAGTCCTGATCCTGCTCCATCATCTGTAGCTTTATCAAATGCATTTAATAGATTTTCTTCTCCATTTTCATGTGATAAGTATGTTGTTTTTATTGTTTTTCCGTCTGCTCCTACTTCCCATTGGTATTCTCTATTAAATTCACAATCTACATAGTCTAAGTAGTCTGGCAAATGGTCTGTTACTTCTCCTGCATATACATCTGTCTCTCCTTCATTATATACTCTTATATTATATAGTACATAACTTTGTGCTGGTACTGTTAATGGATCTTTTACCATTGTGTATGTTGCATCATGACATTCTGGGTTATCTCTTAATTCTGTTGTATCTACTTTTGTTGCTCTTGTATATGGATTTGTTTCACTTCCCTCATTTCCATCTTCTGTTAAGTATTCTCCATTATCTATTTGTGTGTCATCACTTACTGCTGCTATGAACTTACTTAATGCTAAGTCTACTTTCTCTAATATTATATTGTCATAATCTTCATCATCTTGGTATTCTTTTTCTCCATC
>CALXCB010000075.1 GCA_944386695.1 uncultured Clostridia bacterium
TGCGCTACTTTTTCAAATTTTTCACCTTTGTCTAATAAAACTCTAATATCTTCAATTTGTTTGTTATCAAATATTTCTCTTATCAACTTTTTTAGATTGTTTGATGTATTTTTATCTTTCATTAAAGCTAGTATTCTATAATTTAACTCCTTATCATATCTATCATCCCTAACATCTGCCAAAAATTTTTCATCTAAATTTAGTAATTCTTCTATACTATATACAGCTAATAGATATTGGGGATATTCTTTAAGTCTTCTCGATAGTTCCCAACTCTGTCCTATCCTCATTTTTTTTCTACCTATACTATTAACAATATCTTCTAACGAATTATTTATGAAAAAATTTTCATCCAAAAATATAACGTCTTCTGGCACAAAATGATTATCTACTTCTAATAATTTACTCCAAGTTTTTAATTTATTATTTTTATGTGCTTCTTGCATCATAGCATATAATCTTTCAATATAATATTCTCCTGCCTCATCAATTAACTTTATACATTTATTTTTTCCTATAGTATTTCTTATTTCTTGAAATTCTGCATATTTTAAAGAAATTTCGCTTAGATTCTCTCTTACACTATAGTCATAATCACTGTACAACCCCTTCCTAATCGTTCTACCGTAATGCCTGCGTTCTTTATCAAGTAAAATATTTGGTATTTCTAATAATCTAATATATTCTGGATTGTTTTTAATAATGTCTTCAATTTGTTTTTTGTCTTTCTCTTCCATAAGTAAAATATTATCACTTATTCTTTTGATTTCATCAATGCTTAAATCATTATTTTTTTCATCAAGTAATAGTAATGATTTTATAGAATATATAATATCTTTATCCTCATCTTTTTCTGTACTTTCTATTCTAATTCTCCATTTGTCTAATAAATTTTTTTCTTCTGCCTCTAAAACCATTTCTATATTATCTAAATTTGCAATTTTTGCTGAATTTTCTAAACCTAATTGTTCTTGTATTCTAGGATTCATCAATTTAAATCTGTCACAATATAGTCTATCTATGCCATCTTTATCTTTAAACATAAACTTATCAAAATCAATAGTTAAAATTGTTACTAAATTTTCTAATAATCCATTTTCTATAATGTATTCCAACGAATTCCCACTAAGCTTATTTATTTTTTTATTTTCGCTTTTAGCTTTTTTGTAGTTTGTAATTATCTTTTCATCATAAAAGACTTTGTCTTGTGGTATTTCTCCATACACTTCTATTACTTTATCTAATTCTTCTTTTGTAATATCTTCTGGAATATTTTTAAATTTCTCATTATAATTACGATCATTATAAAAATCTTTATCTTTATTATTGAAAAATTTGAATATATTTTCATAACCTATTCTTTTTACATTTGCATCTGAAAGTATTGGTACTAAATCGGAATATGATTGAAAAATCAATTGTCCATAATGCTCTTTAATATATTTATAGTTTTTTAGATATTCTTCGTTTTCCAAAATTTTTTTCCCAAAACCTTCTATATTTTCTATACTACCAAAAATTTTAATGTTTTTGTCTGTATATAATTCTGGTCTTTCCATTTTTAATACAAAACTTTTATCTTCTTGTTCTAAATAACTTTTTATTTCAG
Source organism: uncultured Clostridia bacterium (assembly GCA_944386695.1). Taxonomy (GTDB): domain Bacteria; phylum Bacillota; class Clostridia; order TANB77; family CAG-508; genus CAG-269. The sequence continues at coordinate 1,610 of CALXCB010000075.1, forward strand.
CTAAAATATTTTTTATCGTTCCAGCTTGAATCCCTATTTTTATAATATCATCATATATAGTACGACCGGTATATAGAAAGTTGTTGATCGGCTGTGGATAAAATATCTTTAAATGTTTGATCATCTAAATTCCAAAATTCATCTAATTTAAATAATTTATCAAATATTGTAAATTTAAAATCAGGATCTTTTTCCATAATCCTTCCAAGCTTTTCTAATTGGCTTTGACTAAAATTATATTTTAATAGTTCTTCTTTATCTTTTACTATTTCTTTTTCAATTAATTTATTTATAATAATTTCTTTTTCCATTGTTTATCCTCTTTAAATAATCTTTTACTATATCTCTATATGGTTTTTCTTTTTCTTTTAATTTATCACAATTCATTTTTTTAATAAAATTATCTAATTCATCATAAAATTCTTCTTTTTGTTCTTGACTATCAACTAGAATTTCTAATTCTATAAAATCTCCTATTTGATTAATGCTGTCTATCATTATATTGTATTGGATATTTTTTATTTTTTTAGAATAAATTTTTCTATGCTTTTTAAAAGAAACATACTTTATAAATCCTAATTCTTCTAATATATATTCTATATCTTCACTGTCTTCTGAAAGTAGCTTTATGTTTACTTCTCTTTTTCCATATTTATTTGATTTGTTGTCAGATTTAGGTTTATATGTAAGTTCTAAAAAGTCACTGTTTACTTGTCTAGTCCTTAAACAAATTCTATCTTTTATAAATGTAAAATCTTTATCTGTATAATATGTATCTATTTCTGTAACTTCTTCTGCTTTTTTAAAATTTTCTTTTTTTATTTTATCTAATATTTCATCATAATCTTTATCTAAATAATAACTTGCTTCTAATTCTATTCTTTTTGACATATGTCCACCTACATTCTATTTTTGAATATAATACCACATATTATTAAATATTTCTATACTATTTTTTATATTTTCGATTTGTTATTGCCTTATTTGTTACCATTCACAGTTAGTGGAGTGATCACTGTATGAAAACTTCAGTAATTCCGTTAGATTGAAATGAAATATAG
>CALXCB010000076.1 GCA_944386695.1 uncultured Clostridia bacterium
CCCTTTTGCAAAAAGAAACGACCCCAATGAAAAATAATTTACTGTCGCATCTCTTTTATCATTATATCTCCAAAAACTGCATACCCCTGTGTTGGATCATTTACTAAAACATTTGTAATAGCACCGAATAAATTTACCATTTTGTATTATTGGACTACCACTCATGCCTTGAATTATTCCACCTGTTTTATTATATAATTCTTCATCTTTTACTTTTATAAGCATTGATTTATTATCTGTATCATTATTTAAAAATATCTTTTCAATTTCAATTTTATATTCCTTTGCAGTTTCACCATCTATACTACAATAAAGATACGCATCACCAAGTGCTATCTCATCTCTTCTCGCAACCTTCATTTCTCTTGATAGATCTGCATTAATAGCTCCTAAATTACTGATTGTTCCATATATTCCAAGATTGCTATTTTTATAAATAGTACCGATTGTTGTTTGATTTTCAATACTTCCTTGGATTTTTCCGTGGACTTCCTTTTTGTCCTTTTATTATTGATAGAATTTTTGTCGTTAAAAACTCTCCATTTGCTAATTCAACTAGATCCCCTGTATCAGTATCAGATATCCCATGACCAAGTGCTGCAAAATTACCTGTTGATGGTTCATAAAACGTAAGTGTACCTATTCCTGCTGCACTATCTCGTACCCATAAACCTATTTTATATGTTCCATCTGTGTATTGAACAGGTGTTATATTTGTAGTTAATATTTCTCCGTCTTTTATATATTCAATTTCTAATTGTTCTCCTTTTGAATTATTGACTATTTGTGTTAGAGTATCTGTATCTGTAACTTCTATATTATTTATTTTTATTATTCGATCCCCTTCTGCTATTCCTGAATTTTCATATGGCTTAAACTTTTCATTATTTATTGATTTTATTTCACTCATACCAACAACAAGAACTCCACTTGTATATAGCTTTAATCCAGATACTTGTCCTATCGGAATAACTGTCGTTTCATCTATAACACTTACTGAAACTTCTTTTACATTAAATGTATTGAATAATCTTACATCTATAGTATCTGTTTTTGTATGATTGATATCCTCATTAATAGCTGCTGATGTTAAGATAGAATTGTAATCTTTGTCTCCTATTTTAAATGATATTCCTAAAAAATCACCTAAATTTAATGTTTCCCCTTTATATAATATTAAATAGTTGGGTATACTATCAATCTTACATATATAAATAAATATACATAATAAAAAAGCAATAAACAGAATTTTTTTAGTTTTTTTCATAAAAATCACCTTCAAATTCTATTATTGCTTATTTTTCAATTTTTATGCTTGTCTTCTTGCCTTTTCGTCTAATGTATCTAAGGTATCTAATGCTTTTCCTGTACCTAAAGCTACACAAGAGACTGTGTCTTGAGCTATCATTACATTAATTCCTGTTTTTTCCTGTAAAAGTTTGTCAAGTCCATCAATTAAACATCCACCACCTGTCATATAAATTCCTTTATCACTTATATCTGCTGCAAGCTCTGGTGGAGTTCTTTCTAAAACAGAATGAACTGCATCTACTATCATCATTGCTGGTTCCTTTAAAGCTTCTAACATTTCACTTGAATGAATTGTTACTGTTGTTGGAAGTCCTGTTGTTAAATCTCTTCCTCTGACATCCATCTCTACATCTTGCATTTTAGGGTGTACACACCCTACATTTACTTTTAAATCTTCGGCTGTTCTTTCGCCTATTGCTAAATTATGTTTTTTCTTTATATATTTTGCTACATATTCATCAAATTTATCTCCAGCTACTTTTATAGATGTACTAACTACTGATCCTCCTAATGAAATTACCGCTATGTCTGTTGTTCCTCCTCCAATATCCACTACCATATTTCCACAAGGTTTAGATATATCTATTCCAGCTCCTATTGCTGCTGCTATTGGTTCTTCTATTAAATATACTTTTCTTGCTCCAGCATTTGTTGCTGCATCTATTACTGCTTTTTTTTCAACTTCTGTTACTCTCGATGGAATACAAATCATTATTCTTGGTGCAAATAATGTCTTTCCCCCTACTTTATGTATGAAATATTTTAACATTTTTTCTGTTACTGTATAATCTGATATTACACCATCTCTTAAAGGTCTTGTAGCTACTATATTTCCTGGTGTTCTTCCAAGCATTCTTCTTGCTTCTCCGTCCTACAGCTACAACATCACCATTATTGTTATCAACAGCTACTACTGATGGCTCACGTAATACAATCCCCTTACCTTTTACATAAGCTATGACTGTTGCAGTTCCTAAATCTATGCCAATATCTTGTCCCCATCCGAATTTAAACATTATGAACCTTCTCCTTTGCTTTTTAATTTTTATTTCAATATCTTTACATTTTGTTTACAATTATATTACAGATTTTATATTTTCGCAATAGAGTTACTAAAATTTTTATTATTTTTTTTATTATCGTATTACAATTCACAGTCCATAAGAGCATCTCTGTATGAGCTTAAATTGTTGTAATATTATTGAAAAAAATCCAGCTTATTTATAAACTGGATTTAAAAATGTTTTCCTTTTTTCTTTGATCTTGTTGTTTTGAAGAAATCTTCTTCCTCTTCTATTTCTTCATTAGTATTGTTATCTTCAGGTTTTTCCAATGTGTTACTTTCATCTGGAATATCTTCAATTATTGAATTTGCAATTGTTGTAGTTTTAGGTTTTTCTTCTGGTTCTTCAGATATTTCTCTATTTATTCTGCTAAAGAATCCTTCTTCCTCATCTAGATTTAGTCTTTCTCTATCTTCTTCATCATATTCATAATCATCATTTACATTATTGTTCTTATATTTATATCTTACTACTAAAAAGACAATTATACCAATAACTATAAGTATAACAACTCCTGCTATTATGTATCTCATTGTATTTGCTCTATTTACTGCATCATTTAATGTTGTATTTAAGCCTTCTAAATCAACATTTATCTTATTAACTATAATTTGATATGTAGTTGTTGATTGATTCTCTTCGTTGTACACTAAAATTGTTATTACATTTTCTCCTTCTTGTAACCCTGTATTTCCACTTACTTCTATATTAATATTATGGTTTGCACCTTCTGTTACTACATCTAAATCTGATATATCACCATTAATATCAAGTTTATATTCATATACATCTGGTGAAAATTCTGGAGTTAATGTATATCCTGTTACTTCTAATTTTAATAAATCAGAGTTAGAAGGAGCTGTACTCTCTTCTGTTGTTTGCTCTTCTTCTGAATTTTCATCTGTGGCTTCACCTTCTTCTCTTGTAACATTTATTGTATATGTTTTTTTAGTTCCATCTTCTGCTGTAACAACAACATTAAGTGCATTTTGTCCAATATCTAATTTTTGTACCCCTGTCCCTGTTACACTTGCCTTTGAATCCTGTAATTCTGCATAAACAGTTACTTCTTCTACATCATTTGGTACTGTTACATTATATGCCGTCGTACCTGGTTTAAATCCTGAAAAATCATTTGGCGTGATTCCTAAGTTACTTAAGTTCGCATTACTTGATCTTGTTGATGACGTAGCTGCAGCAGTTTCTGTTGGTGTCTGAGTTGAAGAAGACGATTCTGAACCACCTGAAGATGAAGAATCTCCTGATGAATTCTCTTGTGCTCTTACATTAATTGTAATTGAATCTGAAACTTGAGTAGAACCATCATCATTGCTTCCTGTTACATTTCCACTTAAATTAACTGTATATGTTCCTGCAGATGAAGGTGTAAAACTTGTTTGTCTTGTTATTGTTTGATCTTCTGCATTATCTGTATATCCTGCATAAGCAGTTGAGACAGCTCCACTAAGATTAACTTGCCAAGCTGCTCCATATATGCTAGTTGTTATTGTTACTTGTGTTCCTACTGTAACATCTCTTGAACTTGCTGATAGACTAGCAGATACTGCTTTTACTTTTGTATTGATAGCTACAATCACTAAAAATATAAAAATCATTGTAAATAATATTTTTTTTGTCTTATTCATAATTATATCCTTTCATTATAAAGTAATTTTACCTAATAGATATTTTTGTATATTTAATAAATCTGCCGAATCAATTACATTATCACTGTTTGTGTCTGCATTTTCCTTCTGTTCTTCTGTTAGTTGAATTTTATTTAATAAATATTTTTGTAAATATAATAAATCTGCCGAATCTCTTAGTCCATCAGTATTTGCATCTCCTAGAAGATTAGCTGATGAGCTACCATTTCCTGAATTGTCGTTGTTATCACTATTATTATTGTT
>CALXCB010000077.1 GCA_944386695.1 uncultured Clostridia bacterium
CAATTGAAGAAAAGTTAAAAACACAAAATAAAAATGTAGAAGAAATACCATTATGGTATAAAAATGTAAGAGCCCCTGAAAAGTATACTAGTCAAAATATAACAGAGGAAAAAATAGATATATTAAAAACACTAGAAGAACAAGCATATAGAGAAGAGCAACATATAATGTGGGAAGCAGAAAGTATGGAAGATATCGAAGAAATTTATGGAATAGAAGATGCAAATATTGTAATTGGGAGTAATAATGACTGGTATCTAATATATGGTGAAAGTGATGATGCTGATATAGAAATATCAGATTTAGCAATAGTAGGAGCAATAAATGCAGAAAAAAACGGTAATACAGAAAGAGGAAACATAAAACTAGCAACAGCAGAATCAACAGATACATTATACAAATTATTGATAGAAGCAGGAGAAAAAAGAAAAAGCATACATTGTGATGCAACAAAAGATACATCATTAATAAATATACAAAGAATGTTAAGAAAAGGGTTAGTAAAAGTATATGATAATAATGACGATGAAATTGTTTATGATAAAAATAAAGGATTAGTATATAAAGAAAGTGGAGAAAAAGTAGAATACAGAGATTTCGGCTATTTAGAAGAAATACAAATGTTAGGAGTATATATACAGCCAGAAATCGAAGCAATAAAGCAAGAAGAGAAAAAAATAGAAGAATTATTAGACAGAGTAAAACAATCAGAAATACTAAAAGGACAAGAAAAAGAAGAAGGATTAGAAGAATTAAGAAAAACTATAAGACAAGGAGGAGAAAACAATGATGAAAGATAATTTTTATAAATTAAAACAAGCCTCTAAAGAGTATGTTTTAAACAATAAATATGAACTTACAGAAGATTTATTAGAATACATAGAAGAATGAGTAGGAGAAATATTATGGATTTTGAACAATTAAAACAAAAAATGGAAAATTCAGAAGACAAATTAAATACACTTTTGGATAATTGCAAACATCTGAACAATGGACAGCTTATTGACTTAGTAAATGAGTATTTAACAGATGAAGAAATCATACAAATATTAAAAAATAATGATTTTGACGATTTTTTGAAAATAAATTTTATAATGTCAATAAAAGATGAAAATAAAAGAATTTATATGTTTAGACAAGAAACATTCGAAGATCCGAGTTGGCAAGCAGAACAATTTTTAGAATCATTATCAGAAGAAAATAGGGCAAATCTAATTCAGGATGGAGATTTTTTAAAACAATATGCAGTAAGACAATATACATTTAGAAATATATTAAAAAGTCTAAGCCAAGAGCATTTTATACAAATTATAGAAAATAAAGAATTAATGGAAGAAGTAGGATTAGATTCATATGATATTGAAGACTTTATAAAAAATATAATAAAAGATAATGAAAAAATAGGATTAATGGAAAAATATGATCTTCCGATAAATAGAAAAGAAAGTATTATATGTAGCTTACAGGATGATAAGAAAAAGGAGCAAATTATACTTGAGAACAAATATGGTTTTGATATAGTATCATTTGAGATAATTTTATCATCTATGCAAACAGAAAATATAGGTGGATTTTTTAGTGTTCATAAAGAATTTTGTGAAGCAAAACAAATTGTTCCATACAATGTTGTAGATATGTTAGACGTTGATCAGCAATTAGAATTTGTAGGTAAAATGGAAGATTTTGACTTAACAGATAAAGAAAAAAAGGAAATTTTAGTAATATTAAAAGATGAAACAAAAACTAAAATAGATAAATTAAAACTTTCACCAATATATAGAGAAATTTTGGACATACCTTGTGAAATAGAAGAGATTTAATTGACCTACAAGAGGATTGAGAAAAGTATAGAGATTTAGGAAGAATTATAAGAATAAATCCTATGAAAAAAACAAAAGAAGAAAGAAAAGCAATATGCAAATTATGTGAAATCTGTCCAGATATAGAGATTGTAGATGATTTAATCTTTGGAGATTCGACTGGTAAAGAATATATAGAAGGAGAAATTTGGATTGAAGATGTCTTAAAAGGAATAAAAAAAGAGTGGACAGATTTACAAAAAATAGCATATATAGATAATGCAATAGGAAAAAAGATTTGCTATGCTCCAGATTTTGGTACAGAAGTATTTAATCACCGTGATGCTAGAGCATTGTGGAAAATAATATCTTCAGGATATGGTGTATGTAATGGAATTGCACAAATCGAATCATATATGTTAAGTCAAATAGGAATAAAAGCAATAGAAGTAGACTCAAGGACACATGGCTTTTTAATATTAAAAGATATTGATATACCAACAGACAGGGGAATAATAAGAGGAGATACAATATTAGATCCAACATGGGATTTTATGGCACAAAGGTATGGAGCATATCCTGATTATTTTTGTAAAAGTTATGAAGAAATTCGCAAGAAAGATATACTTCCAAGTGGGGAGGATATTGAAGCCCATAAAAATGATGAAGAATTAAAAGATGTAAAATTAAATTTAGATGAAAAATATGTAAGGCAAGTTTATACAAGTCTAGGACTTGCACATGAAGATGGACAATTCCCTATAAAATCATTAAAAGAAGAATCTGAAAAAATATATGATTTAGAACTTACAGAATCGGAAACGATAAAAAGGCAATTTATGTTATTTGCTAAAATATATCCGGATTTTGCTGTTAGTATAAATGAATCTCCATCTATAATACAGTATATTTTATTAAATAATGATAAATTAAATTTTAATAGATGTGTAATTAAAAGAGTTTATCAAAAAGATGACAAAGAAAAAAGACCTGTATTATATGTATATATGGATTTACCAAGAGATGGAAGAAAGTTTTATTATGCAGATAAAACGAAAAGGGAAATGGTTAATTTAACAGAAAAGGAATTTGAAGAAAGATTTGCTTGCTATGAGATGGATTTAGAAAATGATAAAGGAATAGAACCATGGAAAGAAGGAAGTGAGGTTGAAAATGGAGTTAATAGATAGAATAATTTCTTTTATAAAAAAATTAATAAAAAAAGAAGATACAATAAAACTTTTAGAAGAAGGAAAGCCAAATGAGAAACCACGAACTAGGAAAGATTATGTAAAAACTTTAAAAGTAGAAATTAATCAAACAAAAAAGAAAAAACAGATAGAAACTTTAGTATGTGTAGGTGATGGATTAGGAATACAAAATAAAGTAACAGCTTAAATTTGATTAAGTCATATAGAAGCAAATCCATAATAAAATATAACCATGGAGGTTAAATTATTATGGAGCCAATTAATTTAAAAAATAAAAAGAAAATGATGAAAACTTTATTTATAAGTTTTGTAATTATCATTTTACTTATTGGAAGAATAGGGTATTTACAATTTATTAAAGGTGAAGAGTTACAAACGCTAGCATATGAGCAGCAAGTACAAAAACGAACGATAAACCCAAAAAGAGGTGTAATTTATGACGCTACAGGAAATTATATTTTAGCAGTAAGCTCAACAGCATATACAATTACAGTAAATCCAACTAATATTGTAAAAGAAGATAAAGAAAAACTTGCAAAAGCCTTAAGCAATATTTTTGAATTAGATTATGATACAGTATTAAAAAAAGTACAGAAAAATAGTTCTATTGAGACAATAACAAAAAAAGTTGAAAAAAGCAAAGCTGATGAATTAAGACAATGGCTTATAGATAATAATATACAAACAGGAGTAAATATTGATGAAGATAGTAAACGATATTATCCATATGCAAATTTAGCATCACAAGTTATAGGTTTTTGTGGATCGGATAATCAAGGCTTAGATGGAGTAGAAGCAAAATATGATGATGTATTATCAGGAACAGCAGGTTCAATTTCTAGAGCTACAGATGCAACAGGAGAAGAGATTGGAACAGAAGGGGAAAATTATACAGCAGCAATTGATGGAGATTCAATAGTTCTCTCTATTGATATGACAATACAGTCAATAGTGGAAAAATATTTGGAGGAAGCTTGTATAGATAATAGTTGTACAGATGGTGGAAATATAGTAGTAATGAATCCAAAAAATGGAGATATTTTAGCTATGGCAACATATCCATCATATAATTTAAATGAGCCATATACTATAAATAATGAAGAACTTTTAGCCAATTGGGATAATATGGAAGATAGCGAAAAAACAACTAATTTACAAGCAATGTGGAGAAATAAAGCAATATCAGATACATATGAACCTGGATCAGTATTTAAGTTAATAACAGCATCAAGTGCTTTAGAAGAAGGAATAACAGATACAGATAATGAAGGGGAATTTAGTTGTACAGGATCAATTACAGTTGCGGGGGCACGTATTAAATGTTGGAGGTATTATAAACCACATGGAAGTGAAAGCTTAAGGCAAGGACTAATGAATTCATGTAATCCAGTATTTATCGGTTTAGGTCAGCAATTAGGAATATCAACATATTATAAGTATTTAAATAAATTTGGATTACTTTCAAAAACTGGAGTTATGCTTCCAGGAGAAGCAAGCAGTATATTTATAGCAGAAGATAAATGTGGACCAGTAGAACTTGCTACAATAAGTTTTGGTCAAAGATTTGAGATTACACCACTTCAATTAATTACAGCAGTTTCAGCAATTGCTAATGGTGGAAATTTATTAACACCAAGAATTGTAACTGCGACAATAGATTCACAAACAGGAGAAAGAACAGAATTACCAGTAGAAAATAAAGGAGAAGTTATTTCAAAGGAAACTTCAGATAAAGTTTTAAGTATGATGGAATCAGTAGTATCAGAAGGAACAGGAAAAAATGCTAAAGTTGCAGGATATAGAATTGGAGGAAAAACAGGAACATCAGAAGATGGAGTAAATACAGGGAAATATGTAACCTCTTTTTGTGGAGTGGCACCAATTGATGATCCACAAGTGGTTGTATTAATTACACTTTATAATCCTACAGGAGAAGGGGGACACCAAGGAGGGGGAGTAGCAGCACCAGTAGGGGGACAAATTTTTAGTGAAATTTTACCATATTTAGAAGTAAATCAAGGAAATGCAGATGAAGTAAAAATTAAAGAAAATGTAAATGTCCCAGATGTTATAGGAAAAACAATTACAGAAGCTACTGAAATTTTAAAAGAACAAGGCTTTGAAGTAAAAATTAATAATGAAACAGAAGATTTAAACAAGGAGGAAACTTTAGTAAAAGAACAAATACCAGCTAGTGGAATTAAGGCTACATCTGGAAGTTGCGTATACTTAAATTAGATAAATATCATTAAAAAATAATATTGACTTTTTTTAGGTTACGTAATATAATGAGCCCATGGTTACATAATTTATTTACTTGTTATGAGAGTTTTTAATTTTAGAAGGGAGTGAAAAAGGCAGTTAAACTTAATAATTATGGAACCATAAATATCAGAAAGGAGAAAGAACCATGAAAAATCGGAAAACAAAAATGAAGTTCTTGAGTGTGATTTTGACCCTGGTAATGCTGGTGTCGTTAGTGCAACCAGTAGCAGCTGTTGGAGGTATACAGGATAAGACTGTAACTGAAACAGTAACTCAGGAGAAGACAAAAACTGTAACTCCAGAAGAGGAGAAAACAGAATCTGTAGCTCCAGAAGAGGAGAAAACAGAATCTGTAGCTCCAGAAGAGGAGAAAACAGAAACTGTAGCTCCAGAAGAGGAGAAAACAGAAACTGTAACTCCAGAAGAGGAGAAAACAGTAGCTGTAACTCCAGAAGAGGAGAAAACAGAAGCTGTGACTCCAGAAGAGGAGAAAACAGAAGCTGTGACTCCACAAGAGGAGAAAACAGAAGCTGTGACTCCACAAGAGGAGAAGACAGAAGCTGTGACTCCAGAAGAGGAGAAAACAGAAGCTGTGACTCCAGAAGAGGAGAAAACAGAAGCTGTAACTCCAAAAGAGGAGAAAACAGAAGCTGTAACTCAAAAGGAGAAACAGAAAAAAACAACTCAGAAAGAACAAGTAAAAACAAATTCAGTATTATTAGATGCTGAAGATGAAATTACTTGGACCGATAAAGGGGATTTTCCTTTTATTACTAAGGTATCTATCACCAATGAAGACGGAACAAGTATTGGAGATAGCTCATTTGATCGAAATCAAAAGATTAATCTTGATTTCGAATTTGCTATTCCAAATGATGCATCTGTTGCAGCTGGAGATAAGTATACCATTAGTATACCAGAAGGATTTGAACTTATAGGAAATCTTTCTGAAAAACAATTAGATGAAACCAGTGGAATTAATGTTACTTGGGAATTAACAGATAACATTATTACAATTCGGTTTTATCAGTCACTGGAAAATGTATCCAATGTATCGGGATATATGTCCATTGGCTGCTGGTTTGATAAAGATTCACAACTTGGACAGGATGGCGAAGATATAACATTTGTGATTGATGGGAAAACATACACTGTTGATGTGTATTATGATGAAATCACAGATGCGACTTCGGCAGATGTCACTAAGAGTGGTAGCTACAATACTGGAACAAAAGAGATAACTTGGACTATTACTGTAACTCCGGATAGCAAGAATGCTACTCTTAAAAATGTAACAGTAAAAGACAGTTTTGATACTTCTGTTCTTAAATATGTGGCAGGGTCTTTTGCAGTTAGTGGATCAGCTGTCTCTGATGATGACGTAAGATTTAATGCAAATGGATTTGAATATACGTTTCCTAGTGAAACAAGTCCTGGAGCAAAAACCATTACGTATAAAACATCAGTAGCAGATAGCTATTTCTTAAGCAAAGCTACGACTGTAGAAAATAATGTTTCAACTTATATGCCTAATGGAGATAAAGCTTCAGAGGCTAGAGCTGAAGTTGCAGTCGAAAAGCTACCGATGCAGAAAACAAGAACCGGTTATAATGCTATAACCAAAACACTTTCCTGGAAAATTGTGGCAAATAGAAATAAGCTTAGCTTAACTAATGCTACAATAGTGGATAAATTTCCAGAGGGTAGCTCTATTGATACGAGTACCATTAAGGTAAATGGTCAAAGTACTACCAATTATCAAATAGATAATAGTAATAATACATTAACTATATCTCTCGGAGATATTAATAGTGAAGTTACTGTTACCTATGATATGGTAATTACAGACTTTAGTAAATTTACTCAGAGTGGAAACTCATATCAAATTGAGAACTATGCACGATTAAATTCAGGAACTTCTTTAATTGAAGAAGTAACTGGAAAAACATCAATTGGCATTGGAACTGGAAAAGTTCCAATTCAAAAAAGTGGCAGTGTAAAGATTGATAAAACATATGGACAGTATATTGAATGGTGGACAGTGATTAATGATTACAACTCCACTGATTATAAAGAAATTACTGACCCAATTGTTTTTAAAGATAAACTGCCTGAAGGAATAACTCCAATGCCAGGTTCGATGACGATAACGTGCTATTTTCCAGATGGGACAAAAGCAACTAATTCTGTTAATGTTGCAGATGTTTACAATTCTGCAACAAGAGAAATTAGTTACACCATAACTCCAGGAATGGAATTTGGAGGTGTAAAATCCACGTCGGCATGCTGGTATGGAATATGGTTTGCAACCAGCATTGACAGTGTACAGGAAGGTGAATTTACCAATACTGCTAGTGTGACAGTTGGCAGTCAAACCAATAGTGATGATGCTACAGTATCTATTTCTTATAAGAAAGAAGATATGGTAGCAAAATCCGGATCATACGATTATGAAAAGAATACGTATGATTGGACTATTACTGTCAACAAGGGTAACCAGGCAGTATTGAACCCAGTAATCAAGGATACCTTACCTGAAGAGCATGAACCAGCTTATGACTACATCTATGTAGATGAGCAAAAGGTTATGCTTGACGGAACAGAGGTAAATGGCATTACAGCAACATATGATGTTGCTAGTAATGTTATAACAGTTTCCCGGAAAGGGTATTTAATGAGTGCTAGTAAAATTTATATTAGCACCAAGTATGTCGGAGAAGAACAAGGAAATGCAACAAACAGTGTAACTTTGAGTGCAGACAATCTTAAGTCTTCATTTACAGTAGATGCTACTGTTCAGTACAAGCCATTACCTATTCTTCAGAAAAGGACGGACTATACCCAGGGTGATACCATTACTTGGGAGGTTGTCATGAACTTAGATCATGATAATTTGGGACAGTTAAGTATTGTCGACCAATTGTCTCCTGGTTTAAGTTTTATACCTTCCAGTGTAAAAATGTATTTGGCAACAATTTCCTCTAACGGAAATATCACTGCAACAAGTACAGAAGTACCAATAAGTAGTGGTGATATAAAGTATGAAGACACAACAGGTCTTATTACTATTATGTTGCCAAAAGATTTGAATACACATCAGTGTTATATCTTGAAGTTTGATACTACTATCCAAGATAAAACATTGACAAGTGTAACAAATTCTATTACATTTAATGGTACAGATTTCCAAGAAGGAGCTACTAGTCAGAATGTTATTTTAAAGACAACATCTGGTAGTAGTGGAATCGTTGGAGAAGCTGGAACTGTTAAGATTAAGAAACTGGAGACAGGGACCAACAAACCTCTTGAAGGTGTAGCATTCCAGTTATTAAATGCTAACAAGAATGTTATTACTTCTGCAGGTTGGGCTGTGACTAACTCAGAAGGAATTGCCGAGTTTGCTGATTGGCTTCGCTTTGATACAACATACTATATTCAGGAAGTAAGAACACTTCAAGGATATGTGTATGATGATACAATGTACGAAGTAAAGGTGAACAGCGGTGATACCTCGAAAGTTGTTGAAGTTACAGTGTATAATGTTCCTATAATAGAAATTGAGGGAACAAAGACATGGGTTGATGGAGATAACCAAGACGGAATCCGCCCAGAAAGCATTACAGTTAACCTTCTTGCAAATGGTGAGATCGTACAGACTGCTAATGTGACAGCAGAAAGTGAATGGAAGTATTCATTTACAGACCTTCCGAAGTATGCTGAAGGAAAAGAAATTGTTTATACAATTTCCGAGGAGGCTGTTGAAGGTTATGAAGTCACGGTTGAAGGTTATAATTTAACCAATACCCACATTCCTGAAACTGTTTCTGTTGAAGGAACAAAGACATGGGTTGATGGAGATAACCAAGACGGAATCCGCCCAGAAAGCATTACAGTTAACCTTCTTGCAAATGGTGAGATCGTACAGACTGCTAATGTGACAGCAGAAAGTGAATGGAAGTATTCATTTACAGACCTTCCGAAGTATGCTGAAGGAAAAGAAATTGTTTATACAATTTCTGAGGAGGCTGTTGAAGGTTATGAAGTTAAAGTGGATGGTTATAACTTGATCAACACCCACATTCCTGAAACTGTTTCTGTTGAAGGAACGAAGACATGGAATGATGGAAATAACCAAGACGGAATTCGGCCAGAAAGCATTACAGTCAACCTTCTTGCAGATGGCAAGAAAGTACAGACTGCTAATGTGACAGCAGAAAGTGGTTGGAAGTATTCATTTACGGACCTGCCTAAGTATGCTGCTGGTAAAGAAATTGTTTATACAATTTCTGAGGAGGCTGTTGAAGGTTATGAAGTCACGGTTGACGGTTATAATTTAACAAACACCCATGTACCTGCAAAGGAGGAGGATAAGAATATTACTCCTGATCCAAATAATACTGGGGACAACGGAAAGACCAATAAAAAAGAAGGTAAAACTTCTGAAAATAAATCAAGCACTGCAACTCCATCAAAATCTACAAATTCTTCAAATGCAAGATTTGTAAGAACTGGAGATGCAACAAATGTAACTGTATATTTAGTTTCCGGATTGGCTAGTTTAATTTGCATTATTGTAATATTCCGGATAAGAAAGAAAGCTCTCAATAAATAGTGTTATTCTAGTGATATAGAAATCACTAAAACAAGTGAAAGAGCCGTCGTAATGACGGCTCTTTTTGCTTAGAGTTTTTTATTTAGTATTTTAAAAAATTATAGTAATAAAATTTTTAATTAGCAATAAAATTATAATACAAAATTGTTACCATTCACAGTTAGTGGAGTGATCACTGTATGAAAACTTCAATAATTCCTTATCATTACATTCAATAAGAATT
>CALXCB010000078.1 GCA_944386695.1 uncultured Clostridia bacterium
AGATTTTACCAAAAAATAACAGATATATATGCAACATCTATCGATTATGATAGTAAATCTCCTACAACAATCAAATTCTTTAAAAAAGTCCAAAATAAGATGCATTGCAGTAACTCATCAAACAGCAGCAGAGATAATTTATAATAGAGCAGATCATACAAGGAGGTTTCAATACGTCTTTTTATTGATCGCTTACCAAAAAAACTTAAAAAATTATATATATTGCAAAAAACAAGATTTTGTGATATTATGTTGACAAATTTTAGGAAGGATATAAAAAATGGCATATTCAGTAGATATTAAAAATGAAGTTATAAAAAGATTAAAAAATCAAAATGCAAAAGAAATTAGTGAACAAATGAATGTCAGTTTATCAACAATTTATAAATGGAAAAAAGAATGTATAAATAATGAGCCGAATAAAAGCCAAACAAAAGAGAGTGTGGGAAGTGATAGAGAGGCAAAAAACAATGAGGAAAGAGATATAAGAAAAAGATATGAGGAAATAGTAGCAAGTAAAAAAATAAAGAAATTAATAAAGGAAAAAAAATTTGATGAAGCACTTAAATTAACAGAAAAATATCCTTACGATTCAGTAATACAATCACAAAGAGTAGGGATCTTTATACAACAGAAAAAATATATAGAGGCTGAGAAATTGTGTCAAAGGCCAGAGTTTATAAAAAATGTACAAATTCAATCACAGTTAGTAACAATATATATGAGAAAGAAAGAGCTAGAAAAAGCTAAAGAAATATGCCAAAGACCAGAGTGTATAAACAATGCACCAATACAGTCACAACTAATAACAATATATATACAAGAAGGAGAGCTAAAAAAAGCTAAAGAAATATGCCAAAGACCAGAGTTTATAAATTATGTACCAATCCAATCGCAACAGATAACAATATATATGAGAGAAGGAGAACTAGGAAAAGCTACAGAAATAAGCCAAAGACCAGAGTTTATAAACAATGCATCAATCCAGTCACAACTAATAACAATATATATACAAGAAGGAGAGCTAAAAAAAGCTAAAAAAACAGGGCAAAGATCAGAGTTCATAAATTATGCACCAATCCAATCGCAAATAATAACAATATATATACAAGAAGGAGAACTAGGAAAAGCTAAAGAAATAAGCCAAAGACCAGAGTTTATAAATTATGCACCAATCCAATCACAACAGATAACAATATATATGAGAGAAGGAGAACTAGGAAAAGCTAAAGAAATATGCCAAAGACCAGAGTTTATAAGCAATGCAGCAATCCAATCACAACTAATAACAATATACATACAAGAAGGAGAGCTAAAAGAAGCTAAAAAAATAGGGCAAAGACCAGAGTTTATAGATTATGTGCCAATCCAATCACAACTAATAACAATATATATACAAGAAGGAGAACTAAAAAAAGCTGAAAAAATAGGGCAAAGACCAGAGTTTATAAACAATGTACCAATCCAATCACAAATGATAACAATATATATGCAAGAAGGAGAACTAGGAAAAGCTAAAGAAATATGCCAAAGACCAGAGTTTATAAACAATGCACCAATCCAATCACAGCTGATAACTATATATATGAGAGAAGGAGAACTAGGAAAAGCTAAAGAAATATGCCAAAGACCAGAGTTTATAAACAATGCACCAATCCAATCACAACTAATAACAATATATATACAAGAAGGAGCGCTAAAAAAAGCTAAAAAAACAGGGCAAAGGCCAGAGTTTATAAATTATGCACCAATCCAATCACAAATGATAACAATATATATACGAGGAGAAGAACTAGGAAAAGCTAAAGAAATATGCCAAAGGCTAGAGTTTATAAATTATGCACCAATACAATCGCAACAGATAACAATATATATGAAAGAAGGAGAACTAGGAAAAGCTAAAGAAATATGCCAAAGACCAGAGTTTATAAACAATGCACCAATCCAATCACAAATGATAACAATTTGTATGATAGAAAGAAATTTTGAAAAGGCAAAAAGAATAGCCCAAAGACCAGAATTTAACAATAATGAAAAAATTCAAAAACAATTAAAAAATATTAGTGAAATTTTTGAAGAGGTAACAGAAAATAATATAGAAGAAAATCAAGAATTCTTGAATCAAATAAAAACCAAATTATATTATAATGGAATAACTAAAAATGATATAGAAGAAATAACAAAAAATAGCAAAATATCAGAATTTAAAAGAATATGTATGTTATTGGCAATATATGAAAAACTGAACTATATAAATGCAGCAAAGCAACTAATAAGAAAATATAAAGGAGAGACTCAGAACTCAGAAGAAAAGAAAAAGTTAAATATAATTATGCAAAAAATGGAAAGTAAAAAAATAAAGATATTTGACTTTTATTTTTATGATGAAATATTAAATTGGGAAATAGATGATAAATTAAAAGAACAATACGAGCAAGAAATTCAAGAAGAAAACGAGGAAAAGAACAAAGCAGAAAAGCAGATTGTAGCAAAACCAAAAAGAAAAGTACAGAAAGTGGATAGCACAAAAGCTACCATAAAGGAAGAAAAGACTCAAAAAGAAGTTGCTAAAACTAAAATTCGAAAAAAAGAAAAAACATTTAAAGATGAGATAAAAGTAGATATAAAACCAGCAATTAGTAAAAAAGCTGAAATGCCTAATTATTTTGAACAAGTGCTAGATTATTTAAAAGAAAAAAGGACAGAAATATATTTTAAGGCAAATTCCACAAATTTTGAAATACAAAGACAAGGAATTTCACAATTGGATAGGATGGATATATTAATAGATAAAGTAAATGATAATAAAAATAATAAAGAATATTTAACTAGTTTATATGCAAAAATACAGTTGTTAAAGGAAAAAGAAGGAACAATTAGATAAAAATTAAGAAAATTTTTAAGTTTTGGTTTTTTGTAATAGTTTCATAAGAAAGATCATAAAGAGATAAATTTTAAGCTTAGATTAGCTAAAAAATTTATCTCTTTTGCCGATCTTCTCATTAAGTAATGCAATATAATGTTAAATTTTGTTTTTTAAAAATTTAAAAATATTAGATATTACAGAACTGTTACAATTTTGTTACAAATATTACAAATTCAGCAAATCTATTGAAAAACTAAAATAGATAATATATAATAGAATTGTATAAATTAAATATGATTATATCATATGAAATGAGCTGTAAAAATTTGAAAAAAACAGAGTTTGTAATAAAAATTCTTTTGTAATATAGGAGGATGTTATGCAAAAAAATAATAAAAAACTAAACCGTAAAAACGTTGATACTCTAAGAGAGA
>CALXCB010000079.1 GCA_944386695.1 uncultured Clostridia bacterium
CCCTGTTTGATAAATTTTTTAAATATGTTTTAAGCATTTCTATTATTTTATCTATTTTTCCTTCTAATGCTATTTCTCTTAACATTTCATTATAATCATTTTCTGTTACACGTAAATCTGCAGTTCTACTTAATATTTTTAAAAAATACTCTGAATAAATCTCTTTCATTACATTATTGGGTATTTTTAATATTGGCTTTTCAAATATATCTCCTACTATTGTTAAATACCCCAAATAATATAACATTGATACTAAATCTGTTTCTGTAAATTCCATTGCTGGGTTGAATTTTTGGGTTATCTCACTTATTATTCCTTCTCCTGATATTGTCTTTTCTATTACTTTTTCTCTTTCTTCTCCTTTACATAGGTCTAGCATGCTTCCTAATTTGTTATAATCACTTGTTATATTCATATCTATTAATTGTGTAGGTATTCTTTTATCTTCTAAATAATTATTTAAAAAATATAAGCACATATTCGAATTGTACATTTTTTCTTTTCCGTATAATGAAAACTTATATCCATCGTAATTTTCTTTCATTATTGGTAATAAAACTTCTTGATCTTTTTGTTCTATTCCTTGTTCTTGCATTAATTCTTTTAATTCTTTTTCTGTAAAGCCCATCATTTCATTAAATTTATCATTTTGCGTTTTATCTGAACTTATGTTAAATCCTGATGTTAAACTATCTAATGTTATTGGGGCTACTCCTGTTATGAATATTCTATCTACTACACTTTCTGTTCCTTCTTTTAATATTTCATACCATTTTCTTACTTTTCCATTTTTAGATACTAAGCTTTTAAAATGTTCTGTATGAAATCCTAATAGTTCGTTTGCAAAATGGTCATATTCGTCTATTATTACATATATTTTTTCTTCTGACCTTTGTATTTCAAATGCTTTAAATAAATTATCTAATATATTTTCTGCTTCATCTCCTTTATCTACATAAAAATCAATATTATATTTTTTAACAAAAACCTCTACAGATGAAGCAACTTTTTTCTTAAAACCATTTATTGTACTCTCTGGTGTATCTGTACTTATTCCTGAAAAATTAAATTTTAATATATGATAACTATTTTTTAATTTTGTTGGATTTTTTCCTATATATGTATCTCCATATAGTTTTTCAAATTTATCTGCTTTTCTTAAATCATAATAATTTTCTAATGTGCTTGTAAATAATGTTTTCCCAAATTTTCTTGGGCGTAAAAACATTATTCTTTTGTCTGTTAAATTTTCTAGTTTTTCTATATATTTTGTTTTATCTACATAATAATATCCATCTTCTACTAATTCTTCATAGTTACTTATTCCATTTGGTAATTTTTTCATTTCATACCACTTCCTTATATTTTTTATTTATAGTTTCACTACTTTTCTTATTTTACTACATGATATTAAATTTAGCAAGTGTAAAATCATTAGCAAAACTTGACCGGTTCTTTTGAAGGCAAAAGTTTCAAAAAAACCGGTCGTGGTTAGTTTTATTAATTTTATATTACATAATCTTTTTACATATTGTAATGCCATGCCGCAAACAAAGGTTTGTGGCGAGGTTGGTAATAGGTGCTTTCCACCTATTACCAACCTTCGTATGAGCTAGTTTCTCTTCCTATGTCTAGTTATTACTGCATTTAGATGTGTACAAGCTTCTCCTCCCTGTTCTAGCTTGGGTGTCAGGATACAGTGGTTCAGGATACGCACATCACTTTATGTAAAGTGCGGAGCGACAACCGTCTGTAGCTGGAGCCGTTGCCGTTGGTCGGATAGTTGTTGCTGCGGTTACTGGCTGGATAGAAGCGGCCATCGCCGCCGTAGTAGCCACCACGATAGATCCTGCCGTTGGTAGAGTAGGCCTCTAGGATCCAGTCGAACATATTTCCGGCTAGGTCATAGATATTATTCGCCTTTGTGTACTCTGCACTTCCGGTTGGAATTCTTGTGCTCGAACCTTCGTTCTTTGTGCTGGTTCCTCCACTTGTTGTTCTATACTTAAATGTTGCATTATTATAATTTCCCCAGTCACTTGAATTACTATTTATATCACTCTCCGTTATTTCTCTCGTTCCTCCTTCTCCATTTTGTATTTGGGCTCCTGTTTCTAATAACCATTGTAATGTTTCGTCCCACAAGCTTCCCCAGATCATTCCTGTCTCTATATTTTCCTTCTCTCCTTCTTGCTCTTTACATAGCTCATACATTTCATACCACGTTGCATAATTTATATCTGTATTCATCTTCTTCACTACCGCTTTTTCTTGGTTTAAATCTCCTGTTTCATATCTTCCTATATAAAATCCTCCATATTTTTTTACACTCTCTATCATCTTATAATAGCTTTCTTCCATCTCTTGGCTTAGCATTTGATATTGCTCTATTCCGTCTAATCGTCTTTGTAATTCTGAGTCTTTATCATATTCATATGATCCTACATATCCATGTCGTGGCACTACATCTGGCTCTCGATACCCTGTTTTATCTTTTATATTCATTATTCCATTACTTTCACTCCAATCACTACTTTGTCTTGCTGTCGCCGTTTTGGATACTCCGCTATACAATTTTCCCCACAACTTTCCTTTACTATCTATTCCATATATCCTACTTACATCTTTTACTGGTACCCATACATACTGATTCCTACTTGTTTGTAACTCAAATACTGTTGTTGGTGTTTCTCCTTCAGCTAGTGTTTCTATTCCTCCGTTTTCTTCCTCTGACATTGTGACTATTTCTGTATTTTCACTATTTAGTGTTTCTTCCTCATTCGTTTTTTCTTTTTCTTGCTCTTCTTGACTGTTTTCTTCTTTTAGTTCTTCTCCTATTTCTTCTGTTTCTGTTGTTTCTTCTATATTTTTTTCTTCTCCTTGTTCTTCTTTTGTTTCTTCTGTTTTTTCTATTTCTGTACTTTTTGTTTTATTTTCACTACTTCCTACTACATTACTATCAGGACTTTCTATATTATTTTCTGCTTCTTTATTTGCTGTACTATTATTTTCTTCACTTTCACTTGTATTAACACTATCTCCTTCTGTATTTGCTACTTCTTCCTCTATATTGCTTGTACTATTTTCATTTTCAGCTATATTATTGCTTTCTGAATTTGTATTTGAGTCTGTATTTTCATCTAAATTGGTATTCTCTATACTTGTGTTCTCTTCCTCTTTGTCTGTTAATTCTTGTGTTTCTACTTCTGCATATGAACTTAAGTCTTCGATTTTACTCCA
>CALXCB010000080.1 GCA_944386695.1 uncultured Clostridia bacterium
ACTATTTCTAGCACTTTATTAATTATATCTTATCTCTAAAAACACAAATTTTATTTATCTCCTATTATAATTTTTTATATGTTCAACTGTATGTATTCAGTCATGACTTTGCGTCCCATGACCGCCTTCATATGGTCTTTTAAAAGCAAATCCAACTGGTATTGGGCTACCAAAAATATATCTCTGACTATTCCAACTTTGCATTGTTCTTTTCGTTGTCCACAATATATTGCT
Source organism: uncultured Clostridia bacterium (assembly GCA_944386695.1). Lineage (GTDB taxonomy): Bacteria > Bacillota > Clostridia > TANB77 > CAG-508 > CAG-269. The sequence goes on from CALXCB010000080.1 coordinate 235, forward strand.
TTTGCTGGATCCTCTAAATTCTCTCACTCTTAATGTTCTATTTGTATTATATGGCATAGCCTCATTTTCTCCTTTGTAATAAGTTTCCATTCTATCACTATCATTATTAAATACTAAAATTTTTGCCATAAAAATAATCCTCCCTTTATGTTTTTTACTATAATATGAGAGAATTATTTTTTTGTTAATATCTACTTGATATTTGCAGATATCTTTATTTATCTTATAAAATTAGTTTTTATTGGCTTTTCATATTCAGGTTTGTCTATATTTCCTGTTTCCATACATTTCAACATATATGCCATATTTTTTCCTAAATTTCTCATCGTTTGTAGACCTTCTAAATCTTGTTTAGCCTCTTCTTTATTATTTCCATGTATTTGATTCCAATAAGAACTGCCTACTATATACATATTGCTAATTAGAGCATATTTATTTAATTGATCAAAAGCAGCAGTTGCTCCACCTCTTCTGCAACTTACAACAGAACTGTAAAGTTTCCCTTTAAATAAATTTCCCCTTCCATAAAATACTCGATCTAAAAATGATGTCATATTTCCTGCAGCTGCTGCAAAATGTACAGGACTTCCAAACACAAATCCATCTGCTGATTCTACTTTATCTAAAAATTCATTTACTTTATCTTCCATAAAACATCTATTATTTGTTTCTAAACAATAATTACAACCTATACAACCTCCGAATAGGTTTGATACCTAGCCAAAACATCTCTGTTTCTATATCTTCTTGCTCTAATACTTTAGCAACCTCTTCTAAAGCTAAATTTGTACAACCATCTTTATGTGGTCCACCATTTACTAATATTACTTTCATTTTTATCACATTCCTTTCCTATTTTATATAAATTATATTACTTTTTATTGAATTAATGTTTTAATCTTTATTAAATCTAATTATCTTATCATACATTTCTATAGCATAATTATCTGTCATTCCAGATATATAGTAAATAATTGCTTTGTAATAATCTTTTTCTTTATTAATATCAAAAAGCATATCATTTTTAAATCTTTTTTTTCTTTCTAAACTCCAATATTTCTCTAACCACTGATCAAAATCCATTACAATAGTTGGATATAATCTTTCTACTTCTTCTTTCTTTTTATATGTTTCTTTTAAGACTTCATATATACTATTTAATATCACTTCAAAATATTTTATTGAAAACTGTAATCCTTTTGATAAATAGATATGTTTATAATTATATTTTTTTATTTCATTCATCATAATAAACATTTTATTTGAAAAACATAAACCTTTTTCAGCGCTTGAATTATCACATAAATCACTAATTAAATCGTTTATAATTACGGTATTATTAATTACTTTATTTGAATCATAATTTAATAATTCATATAATTCTTTTAAATGCCCATCTAAAATTCCTATAGTTACTGCATCTACAATATCTCTACCCAAATAAGATATTTTATCAGCAATTTTAACAACACACCCCTCCCATGTATATGGTGCGTATTCATTTGGTCTTTTGTATTCTTCTAGGTTAATATATTCTTCTCTTGGTTTTAATTGATTTTCATCAATCTCTCCACAATGTGATATGATCCCATCTCTAACAGCATATGTTAAATTTAAATTTTGTTTACTTCCATTTGGATCTTCTAATAATTCGATTTTATCTACCATTTCTAAGCCATTTTTTTCATGCCAAAAAATCTCTCCAATATCTCTTAACGATATTTCACTTAAAATCTTTTCTCCTGCATGCCCAAATGGACTATGACCTATATCATGTGCAGTTGCAATAGCTTTTGTTAACTCAACATTTATCCCTAAATATTTAGCAATTGTGTAACTAATAGATTCTACATGAACAACATGTTCTATTCTTGTACAAATATGATCATTTTCTGGTGAGAAAAAAACTTGTGTTTTATGCTTTAGCCTTCTATATGCTGTGCTATGTATAATTCTTGTATAATCTCTTTCAAATTCTGAACGAATATTCTTATTTCGAAAATATATTTCTTTTTCTCTTTTTATTATATTTTGCCATTTTGGATTTTCTTCTGTTGCTGCATAATCTTTTAATATATTTTTCATACTCTCCTCCACATTTATAATACTTTTATATTAACACAAAAAATCGAACAAAGCAATTAAATTTAATTATTTCAAATTACTTATTGCAATGTTCGATTTTATATCAATATATTCTATTAAATTTCAACTTCTATATCATGAATTTTTCCATCATCAGATAATCTGACTGAATGATTTTCTGATATTTCTCCATCAATTACAAATTTGCTTATTCCATAATTCTTTCCATTAGGATTTTTTACTTTTATATTATAAATACTTCTACCATATTTATATCTCATACTAAATTCTGTCCATTCTTTTGGAATGCATGGTTCTATTTTTAAAATATTATTTTCAATTTTAAATCCTAAAATATATTCTATTCCTGCTTTATAAAACCAACTCGATGAACCAGTATACCATGTCCAGCCACCTCTGCCTGATAAATTTGATGCTGCATACACATCTGCAGGTATAACATATGGTTCTACTTTATATTTATTTGCTGCATCTTTTGTCCTACTGTGTTCTATTGAGTTTATCATTCTATAGAGTTCTCCTGCTTTATCTCCATTTTTTAGCATAGCTTCTGCTATTATTACCCATATTGCAGCATGTGTGTATTGCAGTTGTGGACATTTTTTCTATCCTACTTTTTTCTCATATTCTTTTCTAGCACATATAAAATTATTATTTAAATCTTGTAATGGTTTAAAATTGAAATAAATATCAACTTGCTTGTCGCTATGAATTTCAATTTTTTCTATAAATTCTCTAATTATTT
>CALXCB010000081.1 GCA_944386695.1 uncultured Clostridia bacterium
GTTTTTTCAATATGTAATTTTGCATTATTTTTTTTGCATCTCATATAGCTTACGGGTAAGCTACTTTGTGGTTTTTTACCCTTACTTTATAATTATATTACATTTTTGTAACAAAATCAATAAGTTATATAAATTTTTGTTATATTTTTAAAAATTATATATATATTTATATAAGATATTGTTTGGAGGAAAAAAATGTATTATAAAAAATTTTTATTGATATTTCTTACTTTTAATTTTATATTTATTCCCATTTTTTCTTTCGCTGATGATTATATTGAAGAAAATGACTTTTTTATTGATACCGAAATTGAAGCATCTACTGATTTGTCTGAAGTTCCTAACATAAATGCAAGGCATGCTGTTGTACTAGACAGAGCCTCTAATACTATTTTATATGGAAAAAATGAAAATGAACAATGTAAGATGGCATCGACTACAAAAATTTTAACTGCTATTGTTGTCCTTGAAAATTGTAATGATTTGTCCGAAACTGTAACTGTTTCGAAAAAAGCAGCTCGGAACAGGTGGATCTCGACTAGGGTTATCCACAAATGATAAACTTTCTGTGCAAAGTTTACTTTATGGTTTGCTTATGGTTTCTGGCAATGATGCTGCAGTTTGTCTTGCTGAATTTATTGGAGGTAGTGTTGATGAATTCGCTACTATGATGAATGAAAAAGCATCAACTTTAGGTCTTACTTCAAGTCATTTTGTAACTCCTCATGGTTTAGATCAAGATGAACATTATACTACAGCATATGAATTAGCAAAAATAGCTAATTATGCACTGAAAAATGAAACTTTTGCAAAAATAGTAAAAACTTCTAATTATACTATAAATATAAATGGAAAATCTAAATCATTGCATAATACAAATGAACTTTTGGGATATTTAGATGGAGTCTATGGAGTAAAAACTGGATTTACTAATGGTGCTAATAGATGTTTGGTAACTTCTTGTAAAAGAGGAAATTTAGATATTATTTGTGTTGTATTGGGTTGTGATACAAAAAAAGATCGAACTTTGGATAGTATAAATCTTATTAATTATACTTTTAATAATTTTTCTATTGTAAATATACGAGATATAATTAACGAAAAATTTGAAATTTGGAATACAGAGAATCCGCCTTGTTTTAATATTAATAAAGGAAAGTCATCACATTTGGAGTTATATTTAAATGAAACTCAAATTCCTTTTGATAGTATCGCCATAAATAATTCTTTATTAAATAGTATTGATACTCCTATTTCTTTTTTAGCAAATTATGAAGCTCCTCTGCCTGAAAATACTGTAATTGGTAAAATGAATGTGAATATAAATGATTCTACTTATTTTACTATTGAGATATTAAATAAAAATCTGGTTGAACGAAAAAATTTTTTATATTACTTAAAATTTTTTATGAGTACCATTGGGACCGGTTCTTTTTGGTCCCAAGTTTAAATTTTTTTACTTTTTTGCTTACACTTAGTAGGTTGCATTGCTGCACCTCACTCAAAACTTGATATTGAATTGTAAAGAGATAAACAAAAATTTAACAAGTGCAATTGAATTATTTAAACCGGTTGCTTTTAGGTACATTTCTAAAAGAACCGGTTTAATTGGTTTTACCAAATTTATAATACATAAACCATTTACATATTACAATGTCGCATTGCAAACTTTTGTTTGTGACACGGTTGGTAATAGGTGGAAAGCACCTATTACCAACCCTCGTATGAGCTAGTTTCTCTCCCTATGTCTAGTTATTACTGCATTTAGATGTGTACAAGCTTCTCCCTCCGTTCTAACTTAGGTGTCAGGATACAGTGGTTCAGGATACGCACACATTACTTTATGTAAAGTGCGGAGCGACAACCATAATTGACGTTGCTTCTGGTCGGATAGTTGTTGAAGCGGTAACTGGCTGGACTGCCGCTGCCATAGTTGTTGCAGTAGCCACCACGAAGGACCCTGTCGTAGGTAGAGTAGGCCTCTAGGGTCCAATCCAATCTGCTTCCTGCTAGATCATAGATATTATTTACTTTTGTGTACTCCGAACATCCGGTTGGCAAATATTTTCCTGTTTCATAATCTCCATATCCATTATCATTCTCTGCCTTTATTGCTATTCCTCCATCCTTTGTTCTATACTCAAATTCTGCATCATAATAATATCCCCATTTTGTTGAATTATTTATTAGTGTATAATCTATTGTCTCTCCTGTTGATATTTTTGCCTCTGAATCTACCAACCACTGCAATGTTTCGTCCCACAGACTTCCCCAGATCATTGATGTTTCTATATTTTCATTTGTTCCTGCTAAATTTTTACATTTTTCATACATTGTATACCATGTTTGGCTATTTATATTATTATTCATCTTCTGCACTACTGCTTTTTCTTTTCCTAAATTTCCTGTTTCATATCTTCCTATATAAAATCCTCCGTACTTTTTTACACTTTCTATCATTCTATAATAACTTTCTTCCATTTCTTGGCTTAACATTTGATATCTTTCTATTCCGTCTCTATATCCTTGTAATTTTGAATCTCTATCATAATTTGTGGAATTTCGTGTTATATCTGGCTCTCTATAACTTGTTTTACTACCTATACTCATTACTCCACTTGTGCTATTCTCGCTCCAATTATAGTTTGCCCTTGGCGTTGTTTCATTTGCATTTGCATAATCATACAACTTTCCCCACAATTTTCCATTGCTATCTATTCCATATATCCTACTTACGTCTTTTACTGGTACCCATACATACTGATTTGTGCTTGTCTGTAAGTCAAATACTGTTGTTGGTGCTTCTCCTTCGGCTAGGGTTTCTATTTTTCCGTTTTCTTCCTCTGACATTGTAGCTATTTCTGCTTCTTCTGTTTCTCCTACTTTTCCTTTTGCTTGTTCTTTAT